>NZ_JARKPW010000237.1:0-2383 GCF_029975095.1 Aminiphilus sp. | reverse complement strand
GGTGGGCATGGTCTTCCAGCGACCGAATCCATTTCCTTCGTCCATCTGGGAGAACGTGGCCTACGGTCCAAGGCTCCACGGCATCCGGAACAAAACCGTCCTTCAGGAGATCGTCGAGTCGAGCCTGAAAGGCGCGGCTCTCTGGGAGGAAGTGCAGGACAAGCTCCACACTCCTGCCCTGGCCCTGTCGGGAGGGCAGCAGCAGCGCCTCTGCATCGCCAGGGCGATTGCGGTGGAGCCGGAGGTCCTTCTCATGGACGAGCCCACCTCCGCCCTCGACCCCCTTGGAACGGCCCGCATCGAAGAACTCGTCAGAGAACTCAAGGAACGTTATACTGTCGTCATTGTGACGCACAACATGCAGCAAGCCGCCCGCATCTCCGACATGACCTGTTTCTTCCTCATGGGAGAGACCATCGAGATGGGGCCCACCCAGGAGATCTTCACGTCTCCCCAGGATCGCAGAACCGAGGACTACATCACGGGGCGTTTCGGCTAGACCCGGGTCGGCCATACCGGAGCGCCGTTCGCGGCGATTCCGGACGGGGCACGGCAGAAAGGAGAGAATTCCATGGATTCCATGAACATGCGAAAGGCTTTCGATACGGAACTGAAACGCCTTGAGACGGATCTTCTCAAGCTGGGGAATCTGGCCCAGGATGCAGTCATGAAGGGCGTGTGGGCACTGAAGGAACAGGATGTGCGCCTCGCCGAGGAGGTTCTCAGAGGCGACGACGTCCTCGACAGCCTTACGGGGAACATTGACGCCCAGTGTCTCCAGATCATCGCCCGCTTCCAGCCCGTGGCGCTCGACCTGCGGACCCTCTCGGCGATCCTCCACATGGCGGTGGACCTGGAGCGCATCGGCGACTACGGCGTGAGCCTCGCAAAGGCGGCCAAGGCGCTCTCCAGAGAGCGCCTCATCAAGCCTTTGCTGGATATCCCCCGCATGGCCCAGATTCTCAAGGAGATGATCGACACGGCCCTGGGGGCCTTTCTGGATCGGAGCGCCGAGGAAGCGCGCAAGGTCTGTCTCATGGACGACCAGATGGACGACATCCAGGAGCAGATCTTTCGGGAACTCCTTCTTCTCATGATGGAGAACCCGAGGACCATCGAACAGGCCACGCGGCTCCTCTTCGTGGCGCGCACGCTGGAGCGGGCGGGAGACCACGCCACGAACCTCGCCGAGCGGACCATCTACATGGTGACGGGGAAGGTGGAGAAGTCCTCCGCCATCCGGCGTCCCAAGGAGGAGGAATGATCCATGACGGGGCAACGCATTCTCATCGTCGAGGATGAGGAGGCCCTGGGAGATCTTGTGGCCGAGGGCCTCCGCAGGCACGGTTTCTCCGTGGAGCGCGCCTCCGACGGCGACACCGCCTTGGATATGGCCGAGACGGTTTTGCCGGACCTGATCCTTTTGGATCTCATGCTGCCGAAGATGGACGGCTGGGAGGTCTGCCGCCGTCTCCGCTCCGCTCCGGCCACGCGGGACATTCCCGTTCTCATGCTCACCGCACGGCGGGACGAGAAGGACGTGGTGGCGGGGCTCGAACTGGGGGCGGACGACTACGTGCGGAAGCCCTTCTCCATGTCCGAGCTGGCCGCCCGGGTCAAAGCCATTCTGCGCCGGGCGTCTCGGAAGATCTCCACCGAGGCGGTCATCGCCGAAGGTCCCCTGACCCTGGATGCCACGGCCCAGATGTTCTACCTCGACCAGGGCGTGCTGGACCTGAGCCCCACGGAGTACCGCCTGCTGGAGACGCTCATCCGCCGCAAAGGTCAGGTGATCTCCCGGGAGGAACTGCTCGCCAAGGTCTGGGGCTATTACGGCGGCGACACCCGCACGGTGGACGTTCACGTGTCGCGGCTCCGCAAGAAGGTGGATCCCGATCCGGAGCATCCCCGGCTGGTGCACACCGTGCGCGGGCGGGGATACCGGCTGCGCTGGGAACAAGGAGACGACGCGTGAGACATCTTCGGACCCGACTCTTTTTTCTTCTCGCGGTCTCCCTTCTCCTGTGCTTTGCCCTCGGATGGCTCTTCCAGTCCATGGTCCTTCGGGATCGGCTGGGCGACTACGCCGCCCGCGAACTCGACGGGCGTCTGGAGGCGTCGCTCCTCGCACTCGAGCGAAGCGATTCCCCGGAATGGCGCACCGTTCTGGAAGGGCTCGGCAAGGCCCTGCGGTGCCGGATCACCGTCATCACTCCCGACGGCGACGTCCTCGTCGATTCCGAGGCCGATGCGGCGACCCTGGAGAACCACCGGAACCGCCCGGAGGTGCAGGCCGCCCTTGCGGACGGGCGCGGCTCGGACACCCGGTACAGTCAGTCGGTGAAGAAGAACAGGCTCTACGTGGCCCGTTCCGGTTCCGTGC
>NZ_JARKPW010000226.1:0-13823 GCF_029975095.1 Aminiphilus sp. | reverse complement strand
CAGACCGTGAAGGAAATGAAGATGCGTCCCAAGATCGACGTGCACGACTACAACTTCAAGACCAAGGCCGTGCGTTCCTTCCTTGAGGACGGACATCGCGTCAAGGTCTCCGTGTTCTTCCGCGGCCGCGAGATGGCCTTTCTGGACCAGGGGCGCGAGGTACTGGAGCGGGTCATCCGGGATTGCCAGGATCTGGCCACGGTGGAGATGGCCCCGCGCATGGAAGGTCGTTTCATGCGCATCATGCTCGTTCCCGTGCCTCAGACAGCCAAGAAAGCCTGACGTCGAAGGAGGCTCCGTCCGGTTTTTTCGGGCGGAACGGATCGGGAAAAGTTCGTTTGCGCGGAGTTGCTGCGGCACTGTTTTCGATGGGCCTCGTCACCTTCTGCGGCAGCGAAGCGGAAGAGGGCAGCGGTCGGTTTTTCATGGCCGGTTGCGTGCGGATTCCGCTCCTTTCGGGGCGGGAGCCCCCGCGGCCGGAGTGTAGGACGGAAAAGGGTCAATCAGGACGAATCTTGTTGCGGGAGGGGTCGGGTCATGCCCAAGGTAAAAACACATTCGGGAGCCAAGAAGCGGTTTCGGGTCACGGGCTCCGGGAAAATCGCTTTCCAGAAGACGGGGCGTCGCCACATCATGCGCACGAAGAACGGAAAACGGGCGCGCACGCTGCGCAAGACGGGAATTCTCCCCGAGGCCCAGGGTGACAATCTGAAGCGTCTTCTTCCCTACGCGTAGAGACAATCCCGGAGCAGGAGTTTCGGAAACCGTAAAAGAGGTGAATTGGTATGCCCCGTTCGAAATCATCGAGTAACAGCGATCGTAAAAGGAAAAAACTGTTCGGTATCACCAAGGGCTACTGGGGACGGAAGAAGAACGTCTACCGCCGCGCCAGGGAGGCGTTTCTCAAATCCCTCTCCAATGCCTTCCGTGACCGGCGTGCGAAGAAGCGGGAATTCCGCAAGCTCTGGATCATGCGCATCAACGCCGCGGCCAGGCTGAACGGTACTACCTACAGCGCCCTCATGAACGGCATGAAACGAGCCAACATCTCCATCAACAGGAAGATGCTCGCCGATCTGGCCGTCAACGACCTTCAGGCCTTTGCGAACGTCGTCTCCTCCGTGAAGGAGGCGCTCGGCCAATAGGCGTCCGGACATACAGCAACGTCCGCGTCGAGCGGGTCGTGGTTTTGGGGTTCCTGCTGCTCATCGCCGCAGGAACCCTACTTGTATGGGCGGGGAACCTGCATGCCGCGAGACTCTCTCTCGTGGACGCCCTTTTCACCGCCACCTCCGCGGTGTGCGTCACGGGACTGGTGGTGGTGGACACGGGACGGGAGCTCTCTCCCTTCTCGCAGGTGGTCGTTCTGCTTCTCATTCAGCTCGGAGGGCTCGGCGTGATGACCGCCATGACCGCCCTTCCGCTGGTGGCGGGGCAGCGCATCGGCATCCGCCAGCGGCTTCTCTTCGCGGAAGGGATGGGGCTCGACACGCCCCAGGGGGCGGTGCGCCTTCTTCTCGACGTGCTCAGGCTCACCCTGGCCATCGAGGCGGCGGGGGCGCTGTTGCTCTTTTTCGCCTTTTTGGGAGAATATCCTCCGGGACGCTCCGCCGTCCTGGCGATCTTTCACAGCGTGAGCGCCTTCTGCAACGCCGGATTTTCCCTTTTTTCCACGAGTCTGGAGGGATACGCCTCGTCCGCCGCCGTGCCGGGGGTGGTCATGATCCTGCTCGTCCTCGGGGGGCTCGGATTTCCCGTCCTCTCGGAACTCCGGAACGTCCGGCGGGAACGACGTCCCCTCTCCGTCGCGGCGCGACTGGTGCTCGTCACGACGGGAGCCTGCGTCCTGGGGGGATTTGCTCTCCTGCTGGCGGCGGAATGGAACGGGGCCTTCGGGCATCTGACTCCGGGATGGAAACTCTGGAACGCCCTCTTCGCGGCGGTGACGCCCCGCACGGCGGGATTCGACACGGTGGCGCCCGGGCTCTACTCACCCCTTGGACTTCTGGTGACGATCCTGCTCATGATTGTCGGGGCGTCGCCGGCCTCCACGGGGGGTGGTGTGAAGACCACCACCGTGGGGGTCCTCGCTCTGGCGTGCCTGCGGGATATCCAGGGCGAGACGGAGGTGCACGCCTTCGCCCGGAAGGTTCCCGTGCGGACGGTCTTTCGGGCCCTGACTTTCGTGCTGCTCTATCTGGGAACGATCCTCTGCGGTGTCTTCTGTCTCGCCTTCACAGAGGTACTTCCCTTCGGGAGCGTTCTCTTCGAGGTCGTCTCCGCCCTGGGAACGGTGGGACTGTCCACGGGCATCACGTCGTCCCTGAGCGTTCCGGGAAAGCTCGTGATGGTGCTGCTCATGTTCTGGGGACGGGTGGGGATCGTGACCTTCATGTACAGCCTCGTGCAGTCGTCGGGAGGCGGGCGGATCTCCTACGTGGACGCCCGCATTCCCATCGGATAGGAAGAGACGGGAGGAATCCATGAAACAACATCCCGAAGCGGCGAAGGGACAGGCGAAGAAGACCGTCCTGGTGGTCGGGCTCGGGCGCTTCGGTTTCGCCTTGTGCGAGCGCCTCGCGGCCCTGGGGCAGCATGTGGTGGCGGTGGACAAGGTGCGTGCCCTGGTGGAGGATGTGTCGGACTTTGTGGAGCTTTCGGCGCAGCTCGACGCCACCGACGAGGATGCTCTGGCCAAGGTGGGCGCCAAGGATGCGGACGTGGCGGTGGTCTCCATCGGGGAGAATCTCGAGGCGAGCGTGCTCGCCACGGCGATTCTCCGGGGCATGGGCGTTCCCCGGGTGGTGGCCAGGGCGCAGAACGCCCTCCATGCCCGGGTGTTGGCGAAGGTGGGGGCGCATCGCGTCATCTTTCCCGAGCGGGACATGGGCATCCGGGTGGCGGATCTCTTTGTCTTTCCCTGGCTGACCCAGTTTTCTCCCCTTCCGGGCTCGGAGTACCTGGTGGGGTCCCTCGCGCCCCTTCCGGAAATGGTGGGCAAGTCGCTGGTCGAACTGGATTTTAGAAACCGCTACAACGCCGTGGTTCTGCTGATCAATCGACAGGGGAGTCAGTTTCTCCCATCTGCTGCTACAATCATCGAGGTCGAGGATGTGTTGCTCATCGCGGCTCGCCAGAAGGACGTGGAGCCTTGGGCGAACCGCCTGTACGAGGAAGGAGGAGATGAAGCATGAGTCATGTGCTCGGGCAGGTTGAAGACTTGCGCGAGCAGTGCCGCGAAGCTCTCGCCAAGATCGGTTCTCTGGCCGCGCTGCAGGAGGAACGAGTCCGTTTTCTTGGGAAAAAGGGAGAGATCACGCGCCTGTTGCGTATGCTGGGAACACTTTCTCCGGAGGAGCGCCCCCGTGTGGGGAGCACCGTGAACGAACTTCGCGACGAGATGGAGATGGCCTTCGAGGCGGCCAAGATGCGCCTGGAAGTGCTGGAGGCGGAGAAGGAAGAGGAGCGGGGGCGGCTCGACGTGACCCTGCCCTGCCGGGGAAGAGGATGGGGGAGTTTCCATCCCGTGGTGCAGGTCATGCACGAGGTCATCGACGTCTTTCTGGGGCTCGGCTATTCCGTGGCGCTCGGCCCGGAGATCGAGGACGACTTCCACAATTTCGAGGCCCTGAACATTCCTTCCTATCACCCCGCCCGGGACATGCAGGACACGTTCTACGTGGAGGGGAACAGACTGCTCCGAACCCACACGTCGCCCGTGCAGGTGCGCTCCATGCTCCGCTGGGGGGCGCCGCTCCGCATCATCTGCCCCGGAAAGGTCTTCCGGCGGGACAGCGACCCGACCCATTCCCCCATGTTTCATCAGCTCGAAGGGCTCCTCGTGGACCGGGACGTCTCCATCGCGGACCTCAAGGGAAGCCTCGAAGCCTTTGCCAAGGCCATGTTCGGCCCGGAGGTGAAGGCCCGCTACCGGGCGAGCTACTTCCCCTTCACCGAGCCATCCATGGAAATGGACGTGAGCTGCGTCGCCTGCGGCGGGAAAAATCCTTCCTGTCGCATCTGCAAGGGGAGCGGCTGGCTCGAAATCAGCGGTCTCGGCATGGTCCATCCGAACGTGTTGCGCGCGGGCGGCATCGACCCGACGGTGTACAACGGATTCGCCTGGGGAATGGGGCTGGATCGGATCGCGCTGCTGAAGTACGATGTGCGTGATCTTCGCTTCTTCTTCGACGGAGATGTGACGTTCCTTTCCCGGGGAGGTATGCGCTGATGCTCGTGTCGCTGAATTGGCTCAAGGAACTGATCCGGATTCCCGCCGGAGTGGACGAGATCGCCCGCCGTCTTACCATGACCGGATGCGAGGTGGAGGAGATCCGGCGCCCCGGGGAGAAGCTCCGGGATATCTTCATCGGTAAGGTGCTCTCCCTCGAACCCCATCCCACCCGGGAGGGGCTTCAGGTGGCTCGCGTGGACTACGGCGGGGGACAGAAGACCTGCACCACCGCGGCGCCCAACGTCGCCGTGGGAAAGCTTTTCCCCTACGCGCCTCCCGGCGGCGTGCTCGCCGACGGCACGGTGCTCGGCGTGCGGGATTTCGACGGCATTCTCTCCGAGGGAATGCTCCTCTCCGCGGAGGAGCTGGGCATTCCCGACGTGGAGGTGGAATTCGGCCTGCTGGCGCTTCCCGAGGACGCGCCCCGGGGGGAGGACTGCATCGCCTGGCTCGGCCTGGACGACGTGATCCTCGACGTTTCCATCACTCCCAACCGGGGGGATCTGCTCAGCCTGGTGGGCATCGCCCGGGAGCTCTACGGCATTCTCCCCGGAACGGAACTGCTTCCCCTGGAGGTGCCGGCGCTTCCGGAGGGTCCCTGGCCGATTCCCTTCGAGGGGATCACGCTGGAGGACGAAGGATGTCCCGCCTACTCTCTCGGCCTCATCCGCAACGTCCGCATCGGCCCCTCGCCGGTGCGTTCCCGGGTCCGGGTCTCCCTCTGCGGTATGCGCCCCATCAGCAACGTGGTGGACGCCACGAACCTGGCCATGCTCTTCTGGGGACAGCCGCTCCACGCCTTCGACCTGGACCGTCTTCCCGCCCGGCACATCGCCGTCCGCGCCGCGGAGAAGGGAGAAACGATCACCACCCTGGACGGCAAGGAACGGGCGCTCGAAGAAGAGGACCTGCTCATCACCTCCGGCGGCGTCGCCGTCGGCCTGGCGGGCGTGATGGGCGGGGCGAACTCGGAGATCTCCGACGACACCGCCACGGTGGTCCTGGAATCAGCCTCCTTCGACAGGGTCCGCATCGGAAGAACCTCGCGCCGCATGGGGCTCCACTCCGAGGCGGCGTTCCGCTACGCCCGGGGTGTGGACCGGACCAAGGCTCTGCCCGCTCTGGCCATGGCCATGGCTTACATGCGGGATTTCGCCGGAGGCGAACTCTGCGGGGCGCCCCTCGTCGCGGGCGATCCCCGGGAGCCGCACCGCACCGCGAGCCTTCGGGCGAGCACGCTCCGGACGTATCTCATGTCCGCGGACATGGACAAAGCGTCGGCTACCCTGGAGCGCTTTGGTTTTTCCGAGGTCCGGGAGCGCCGGGAAGAGGCGGCGCGGACCTTCGCCGTTCCCGCGGCACGGCTCGACGTCTCCATTGAGGAGGATCTCGTGGAGGAAGTGGCCCGGGTTGAGGGGTACGACACCGTTCCGGTGCGGATTCCGCCCCACCTCTATGCCTCGGCGTCCCTGACGACCCTTATGACGGCGTTGCGCCGTCTTCGGGAGTCCGCCATGGGGCGGGGATTCGTGGAGATGATCACCTACAGCTTCGTCGCTCCCGAGGACCTGCGGATCCTCCGCTTTCCCGAGGAAGACCGTCGGGGGAATCCCATCGCCGTGGTGAACCCCATCGCGGCGGACCAGTCGGTGATGCGTACCTCCCTGCTGCCGGGGCTGCTCAAGGCGCTGCTGCGGAATCTCCGGGGCGGTTTCCGAGGGCCGATCCGCATGTTCGAGCAGGGCAAGGTGTTCCTTCGTACCGACGGTGCCGATGCCTCCGGGGATGGGCACGAGGAGCCCTTCTACCTCGGGGGGATCGTCTTTCCCGGACGGGATCGCCGCTTTGCCGACGACGAGGATTTCTTCTCCGTGAAGGCGGACGTGGTCGCTCTGTGCGAGGCCTGTGCCGTCCGTCCGGAGTTCGTCCAGGCAGAAGAGCCTTTCGGGCACAAGGGACGGACCGCCCGGATCCGCATCAATGGAAAGGACGCGGGCTACCTGCTGGCGCTGAAACCCCTCATCGGGAGTGCTCTCGATCTGGGCGCGCCGCTCTATGCCTTCGAGATCGACCTGGAGAGCCTCGTGGGGCAGGTGTCCTACCAGTTCACCGAGCCCATGCGCTATCCCGCGATCTACCGGGACGTGTCGCTCCTCGTGCCGAAGGCGACGTCCGCGGCGGCGGTGGAGGCGGAAATGCGGCGTTTCGCCGGAGACTTCCTCTGGGATGTGCGCCTCTTCGACGTCTACGAGGGCGAGGGCATTCCCGAGGGACACCGGAGCCTCGCCTTCTCCGTGGCCTACCGGAGCGCGGAGCGCACCCTCAGCGACGAGGAGATCGAGGGGATTCACGGCGCGCTGCGAAGCGGCCTTGCCGCACGGGGATACACGCTTCGATAGCATCGGATGAACCGTCGGGCGGCGTTCTTTCGTCGCCCGACGCGGGTTTCGACGAAATGGGAGGGAGGTTTTCCCATGATGCAACGTCTTGAACAGCTCGAAAAAGTGATCGAACGGGCGGCGGAACACCTGCAGCATCTGGAGAGAGAGCGGGAAGAGCTTTCGGCGTCCCTGGAGGAACAGAAAAAGCTCGTCCAGGCCAAGGAACTCGAGCTGATCCGGCTCCGGAAGGAGCAGCAGCGCATGGTGGAGCAGCAGGAAAGGGAGACCATCCAGCTGAAGAAGGAGCGGGCCCAGGTGGAGCAGAAGCTGACCGAACTGGTCGCCCGTTTCGAGCGTTTTCGTACGGGGGAACCCGGGGCGAACAGCGGAAACAGGTGATGGGAACCAGAAGCGGAACCGGGACTGGATAGGAGAAAGCCCCCATGCCCGAGGAGAAGAAGGACGAACAGCCGGGACGGTCGGTGCGGATTTCCGTAGGCAAGAAAAAATACGCGGTGTACACCCGCCTGGACGAGGCGACCTGCTCCTCCGTGGTCTCTCTTGTTCAGGGGATCGTGGAGAAGATGCCCTTCGGCGTTTCCCAGGAGGAGAAGCTTCTGCTCACCTGTCTCCGCCTTGCTCTTTCCGTGCATCACAGCGCGCAGCTTCTCGGTGGTGTCGTCAAGAACGCCCCGGAAGGCGACGGAAGGGCGAGTCTCCCCGAAAAAAACGTCTCCGACCTGCGGCGTGACGGCGGAGACATTTCCGGGAAAAGCCGTTCCGGTGCCGCCGGGGGTGTGCCCACCGAGGAGCCGGGCGTTCCGCCGCCCCTGCCTGGAGCCTCCGGTGCCGCCGGAACAGATGACGGAGACGAGCCCGAAGGAGGGGTTGAAAACCTGTGATGGACATCGCTCAGACGGTGGATCTGCTCTTTCTGCTGCTCGCCGCCGTGTTTGTTCTGCGGGGCGCCTTTCGCGGGCTCTCGGGAGAGATGCTCTCCCTCGCCGGGTTCGTGGGCGGGATCTTTCTGGCCTGGCGCTACGGCCCTCCGCTGGCGCTGAAGATCGAGGGCGCCTGGGCCGTCTCTCCCGGGGTCGCCCAGGCGGTGGCCATGATCGGCATCTTCGTCACGGTGAATCTTTTCAGCGCCGTGGCGGAGCGCGGCCTGAAGGCGATCCTGAAGTTCGCCAATCTTTCCCTGCTGGACCGCCTCGGGGGTATGCTCGCCGGGGGCGTCAAGGCGGGGGTACTGCTCCTCGGAGCCTTTCTTGCCATGTCGCTCCTCACTCCGGGAGGGCCGCCCCGGTGGGCCGAGGAGAGCCGGGCGCTTTCGCTGGCCTCCGTCGTATGGGACGCTTTGGCGGAGACCATGGAGCAACGAGGGTGGGAGTTGCCGCTGCCGTCGCCGCTCTCCCTTCGGAACGGGGAGAGCGGCGTGGATCTCTTTCCCGCATCTGTGGAGGCGGACATGACGTCACCTGATCTGGAGGTATCCCCGTGATCGTGAACGAACGGGTTTGCGAAACCCTGGAAATCGACAAAATACTGGAGAAACTCGCACGACAGTGCCGCAGCCCCCTGGGCGTGCGGCACTTTTCCGGCCTTCGGCCCGCGTCGTCGGTACAGCAGTTGCAGGCCCGGCAGGAGTTGCTGCGCGTCTACTGCCGGATGCGGGACATGGTGGGAGAGCTGCCCTGGGACAACCGGGTCAAACCCGTTCTGCCCTTTCTCGAAGAGGCGAAGGCCTCGGCCTTTCTCACCGGGGAGGAGCTTGTTCTGGTGCGAAACTTCCTCCGTCTGGCCATGGAGGTGCGGGGGGCGGTGGCGGAGCGGAAAGAACGCTTCCCCGCCCTTGAAGACCTCGGGAAGGGGCTGAAGGATTTCTCTCCCGAGCTGACCTCCCTCGCAGTGCTCTCCGACGACGGATGGCTCTACGACACGGCGTCCCAGAAACTGGCGGAGATCCGGAAGCGCCTTGAACACATCCGTGCGGACATCCGCCGCCTGGGACACTCCCTCCTCAACGAGCCGTCCCTGGGGAGCATGCTTCAGGAGCGGGTGCTCACGCTTCGGGAGGGGCGGTACGTTCTGCTCGTCCGTCACGAGTACGTGAACAGCTTTCCCGGCATCGCCCTGGAGCGCTCCGGCTCCGGGAACAGCGTCTACATGGAGCCCACGGCGCTCATTCCGCACAACAACAGGACGGGAATTCTCGGCGACGAGGAACGCAAGGAGGAGCGGGCCATCCTGACGCGCCTCACCCAGGAGCTGCTGCGCCGCGAGCGGGCCATCATCGAGGCGGAGGAGGCCCTCGGCTACGCGGATGCGCTCTTCGCCACGGCGGAGTACATGCGGAAACACCGCTGGCATGTTCCCGAAGTGGTGCCCTCCAAACGGGGGCACTTCCACTTCTGCAACGCCGTACATCCCCTGCTGGGAGAGGGCGCGGTGCCCATCAACATCCATGGAGGCGAGCGCTTCCGAATCCTCGTCATCACCGGGCCCAACACGGGAGGCAAGACCGTCGCCCTGAAGACCGTGGGAGTGCTCACCCTCCTCGCCTGGTGCGGTTTGCCCATCTCCGCCGCCGAAGGGGCCGTGGTGGGGGACATCGACCGCATTCTCACGGACATCGGCGACGAGCAGAGCATCGAGCAGAATCTCTCCACCTTCAGTGCCCACATGACCACCGTGATCGGCATGCTGGAGGAGGCGGGACCCAATTCCCTCGTGCTTCTGGACGAACTCGGAGCCGGAACCGACCCCCACGAGGGGGCCGCCCTCGGCATCGCCCTGCTGCAGGAGCTGCTCGACCGGGGGAGTCTCGTCATCGCCACCACGCACCACAATCCGATCAAGAAGTTCGCCCTCAGCACGCCGAGGGTGGAGACGGCGAGCGTCGAGTTCGACGCGGCGACGCTCTCTCCCACGTTCCGTCTCTTTCTGGGGGTGCCGGGGCGGAGCAACGCCCTCTACATCGCCGAGCGGCTGGGCATGCCCTCCTCGGTGGTGCAGCGCGCTCGGGACGTGCTCGCCGGAGGCGAGACCTCGGTGGAGGAACTCATCGGTGAGCTGCAGGAGAAACAGGCCTATCTCGAACGGGTGCAGGAGCGCATCGCCTCGGATCGTCGGGAGATCGCCGCCCTGCGGGAGAAGTTCGAGCGGAAGTACGCGGAAGTGAACGAGAAGCGCGACGCCATTCTCGCCGGGGCCGATCGGCGGGCCCGGAAGATTCTCAGCGACGCCGAGGAAAGCGCCCGGTCCCTCCTGCGCGAGCTGGAGCACGCGGCGGAGTCGTCGGCGCAGCGGGTGATGCAGGAGAAAAAACAGGAGCTGGATCGCATGAAGGGACATATCGACGCCCGGGAGGAGCGGCGCCTGGAGCGGCAATCCGTGGTGGGGGAGAAGAAGACCCTCGAAGTGGGTTCGACGGTGCAGCTTCTGGAGAGCAAGGTCGTGGGCGTCGTGGAAGAGCTGGAGCGGGGGCAGGCCCTCGTGCTCGCCGGAGGCATGCGCATCCGCGTTCCTCTGAAGCGCCTCCGCCTTGTCCAGGAACAGCCCGGCGGGAGTTCCCCCAGGGTCTCCGTGGATGTGAAGGTCACTCCGCCCTCGGAACGGGTGTCCGGGTCGCTCATGATCCGGGGCATGACCATGGACGAGGCCATCCCCATGGTGGAGCACTACCTGGACCAGGCCTACCGGTACGGCTACGGGACCGTGTCCATCATTCACGGCAGGGGCGAGGGCATCCTCCGGAGAGAGGTGCAGGACATCTGCAAACGCCTTCCCTACGTGGAGGAGCAGCGCCTTGGCGGTCCCGGAGAGGGCGGTTACGGCGTCACCATCGTCACGTTCAGGAAGAAGGGATAAGGGGGAGACGCTTCCGCCCGTCACGTACGCAGGACGTTCCGACGCATGTACGACAGGCTCCGGGGGAGTGCTTCATGCTCCGGGGCCTGTCGTTTTGCGCAGGAGCGAGCGTCACGAAGGACGATGGTCCCATGCCGCCAGGGGGCGGGGTGTCGGCGCCATCCGTTTTCTCCGGTGCATGCGGTGCACCAGGCGGTGCACCACATGCCCTACCTCCTGGTGCACCGCATGCACCGCTCCCTTGGGGGTGTGGAGAGCGTTTCTCGCTTGCGATTGCTGCGTTTGCGCCATGTTTCGGACGCGGGAAACGATGTTTCGCTTTTGGGGGTTTCGTGTGTGCGACTGCCCGGAAAAAACAAAAAAACGCAGAAGTGACCGGAGCGAGTCCGATCCGCACCGGCGGTTCGGTTCTGCTCTGGAGCCGCTGCCTCGACACGGACCTGTTGAGCGCATGCACAAGACACTCCTGGAAATGTGCGGCTCATCGGCGCAGGCAAGAATGAGAAACAAGTGCTGTCGTTGAAGCAGGAAGAGGTACTCCTGGAAACGTGCGGATCATCGGTGCAGATGGTCGCCGAAGACCATGAAAACCTTTTTGCACAACTTTGAGGAAGCGCTGAAGAAAGACCTTTCGCTTTCCCTCGACTCGGGTCGCATCAGGATCTACGAGGCACCCTGCGGGGCTGACGCAGCCGTATTCAGAGGTTCCTTGACGTACACGACGGCGAGTTTCCCCAGGCGGCCGTTGAACGCCACGACGATCTTTTCCACGACTGACGCACAAACCAGGGCAGTCGAGGCATCTCTTCCTCCCTGCAACCACACACTTCTTGACGAGGGGTGGGAAAAACAACCCCTTCGCGTTACTCCGCTATCGGTTAGAATATGCGCCGGAGAATACGGTTCCGAGCGCTTCTGTTTTTTGCGCGCACTCTCCCGGAAGGTCGAGCAGACGCGTTGGGCGGGGTTTTTCTGAAATGCTGCCGGGCCAAAGGAGTTGATTCCATGCGAAACGGATTCCTTGCGGTGTGTCGCGGTTGTCTGCGCGTCGGTGTTCCGCTTTTTCTGCTGCTTTTCTCCGGGACGATGTCCGAAGGGGCGGTGCACTGCGTCGATGTGAACGCGGGGGGCGCGAACGACGGATCCTCCTGGGCCGATGCCTTCATCGATCTTCAGAGCGCGTTGAGCGTTGCGGTGGACGGCGACGAAATCTGGGTGGCCGCGGGATCCTACGCCCCCACGAACGGGATCGACCGGACGATCTCCTTCGTCCTCAAGAACGGCGTCGCTCTCTACGGCGGTTTCGCCGGAACGGAGACCTCCCGGGGGCAGCGTGACTGGTCGGCCCATGAAACCGTTCTGTCGGGAAACATCGGCGCTCCCGGAACGAACACGGACAACAGCTACCATGTCGTTGTCGGCAGCGGGACGAACGCCACGGCCGTTCTCGACGGGTTCACCGTTCTGGGAGGCTATGCGGACGGAGGCTCGCACGAACAGAAGAGCGGCGGCGGCATGTTCATCTACAACGGCAGTTCGACGGTGAGAAACTGCCTCTTCCTTGAGAACACCGCGGAATATCACGGCGGCGGCATGTTCATCTGGTGGGACCAGAGCAGTCCCTCGGTGACGAACTGCACGTTTTCCGGAAACAGCGCGAACTGGGGCGGAGGCATGTGCGCCTACCTCAGCGGCGCCCCGAGGATAACGGACTGCACGTTCTCCCAGAACAACGCTTCCGGCTACGGGGGAGGCATGCACATCCACGACGGCGGCCCCGAGGTGGTGAACAGTCTCTTCTGGGCGAACAGCGCGCAGCATGACGGAGGCGGTGTGTACACCGAGGGAGGCAGCAAGCCGAAGTCCTTCACGGGGTGCACCTTCTCGCAGAACAGCGCTGGAGAGAACGGCGGAGGACTGTACGGCCGGCACTCAGGAACCGGACTTGCCGTGACGGCCTGCACTTTCTTCGGCAACAACGCCCAGACGTTCGGCGGGGGCATGTATAACTGGGCCGCCGGCAGTCCCGCCGTGACGAACTGCACGTTCTCCGGAAACGGTTCCACCGAGGGCGGAGGAATGTGCAACAGCAACTGGAGCAACCCGACACTGATGAACTGCACGTTTTCCGGGAACATCTCGGTCTCCGGCGGCAAGGGCCTGCACAACAGGGTCGGAAGTGCTCCGGTGGCGACGAACTGCATCTTCTGGGGCGCGGGAAGCACCGTCGGCCAGATTCTGAACGAAAACACCGCGTCGCTCACCGTCACGTTTTCCATCACCGATCAGGTCGGCACGGGAAACCTCGCGGGCGATCCGATGCTGGGCCCTCTTGCCGACAACGGCGGACCGGCGAGAACCCATGCCCTGAGAGACGGCAGCGCCGCTCTCGACGCGGGAACCTCCGCCGGTGCTCCTGCCACGGACCAGCGCGGTGTTTCCCGTCCCCAGGGAAGCGCCGTGGACATGGGAGCCTTTGAAAAAGGCGGAAGCGTTTCTCCGACTCCGACGCAGCCTCCTTCCGGCGGTGGGGGCGGAGGCGGCGGATGCGACGCGGGATTTTCGCCGTTCGCGCTGCTGCTGGTTCTGCCGCTGGTGCTTTCGAGGCGGTGGTGAGATTCCCCCGGAAGGCGGCGGAGGGTGATGTGGGCGGCCGTGTCGTTTTGCGGATTTTTGAGAGGGGGCTCTCCTGCGGCTTGACAGCTTCCGGGGTTGCGGCATAAGATAATTCCTGCGCGCGCCCGTAGCTCAGCTGGATAGAGCGTTGGCCTCCGGAGCCGAGGAGGGCCAAGGGCAAAGCGTAAAATCAGTCCCCGCATGGACTGCCGATAGTCTAGCACATTTTTTGCGTGCTGGCAATAGTTGTGCTTTGTCTTTTTCTGCAGGGATTAGGGATTTTTTCCGCCCCAAATGCCCGTGCCCGGAGAGGGGCCTTTTTGCTTTTCCCCCGCCGCCCCCGCCCGCCCCCCGAAGGGGGCGCGAAATAGGGGCGGCCACGCGTCTGTGGCAGATATCATCCATCGGGAGCGGGGATGCACTCACAATCCGCCGCCCGCCTCACGGGGCGCGCCCCCCTGACGGCGGGCCAGGGTATCACCGCCCGCCCCCGTGTCAAGGCGACCCGCTACGCGGGCGCGTGCTGCGCACGCGGCCTTGGACACGGGACCCCCCGGGCGGTGATTAGGGCGCGCTGCGGGGGCGCCCCTGGCGGCGGGCTGTGTCCCGCCCTCCCCCGTTGCCCCGCCGTTGTCCCGCTCCCTCCGTCCGCGACCCGTTGCCACAACTGGTTTTGCGCATTTTTGTCATTTTTGTTCGGCGATCGGCGAGCCGCGCTGACT
>NZ_JARKPW010000187.1:0-19536 GCF_029975095.1 Aminiphilus sp. | reverse complement strand
AAGGGTTTTCATGGTGTTCGGCGGCCGTCTGCGGCGATGAGCCACACTTTTCCAGGAGTGCCTTTTTGTGTTCGGTCAACAGGTCCCTGCCCGAGGTAGCGACTGGACTCCAGTCGGGCTGCAGGCGACATCAGGGCCGCGCTCCTGCCGGAGTAAACCCCTCACGAGGATGGCTCATTTCCTAAGGAACTTCTGAAAAGCGCCACGCCGACCTCAGGAAGGCGCAGCGGCGCCCCGGGAGAGAGAGAGGGAACCCCCTTTCATCAGAGCTTCCTCAATTTTTGCGAAAAGATACGTGACACTCCCCGTGTCGTCGTGAGGACGGCTCAGTCCTTCCGCCCCGTCCTCTTTTCAAAGCAGGAAAGGCAGAGCGTCTCTCCCTCGAAAAGGCGCCCCTTGGGTTCCATGAAGATCTCGCCGCAGCAGGCGCAAGGGACGCTTCGAAAGAGGCGGGCCTTGGGCGGCAGGGACTCCTCGACGGGTTTGATGTCGAAGAGTTCCTCCAGCGGGGCGGCGAGCAGGGCGTCGATCCTCTTCTGCCGGATCCGATGCAGCTCCTCCGTTTCCTCCGGAGTGAGTTCCTGTACCGCCGCCTTGCGTCGCAGGATATCCTGCCTGCTGCCATCGTCTCCGTCCATGCGGAACGGCTTCGCCACGAGGCGGAAGGATTTTTCGTCGCTCCGGCGGTAAAAGCTGAAGGCCACCTTGCCGCGATCCCGGTAGAGGAGATTTCCCTTGCCGAAGGTGCATCCTGTGAGAAACTGTACGGCGTCCACGCCGCACATGTCCGTCTCGGTGACCGCCACGATCTCCTCGTCGTCCGCCCGGGGGCCCAACTCCCGCAGCGCCATCTCGGCGGCGCGGATGCCCAGCGTCAGGCCGGGACAGGAGTGGCCGTGAAAGGTGACGACCTGCTGTAACGTTTCCTGCGACAGTGCGCATGTCATGAATGAAGACTCCCTTCTGTCCGGACATTCCCGGCGGGCGTTTGCCTTTTTCGCCGGGATAGGTACAATAGTAACACGAAGTTCAAAATTTGTAGTACGCAGGAGGGCCCAGTCATGACACGCGCTACAGCAACATGGTGGCATTTTCGAACTGCCCGGAGGTCTTCGGGTGCATTTGCCGCACTGGTTTTGGTTGTCGTTCTGTCTGTCGCTGCAGGATTGTCCTGTCCCCGGACCGCTCTCGCGGCGGAGGAAACGAAGACGGTTTCCATTCGGGATGCGCTCGGCAGGGAGCAGGCCGTACCGCTCCATCCGGAACGGGTGCTCTGTTCCGGCTCGGGATGTCTGCGCCTGCTGGTCTATCTCGGTGCCCAGGATCGCGTGGTGGCGGTGGACAGCATCGAGCATCGCACCGGAGTGGCCGACGCCCGCCCCTACGCGGTGGCGAACCCGCAGTTCCGCGACCTTCCCCTCTTCGGCGAGTTCCGCGGACAGGACAATCCGGAGCTCATCGCGGGCCTCGATCCGCAGCCGCAACTGATCTTCAAGACCTACAGCGAGAGCGGCTATGATGCGGTGCAGCTCCAGGAGAAAACGGGAATTCCCGTGGTGGTGCTCGATTACGGCGACCTCGGGCGGAACCGTGGTGCCTTCTACGAGACGCTTCGGCTCATGGGAACGGTGCTGGGTGTGGAGGAACGGGCGGAAGCGGTGATCCGCTTCTTCGAAGAGGCCATCGCCGACCTGATGCGGCGTGCGGGAGATGTGCCCGAGGCGGAGCGCCGAAGCTGCTACGTGGGCGGTATCGGATCGCGCGGCACTCACGGGTTTCAGTCCACGGAGCCCGGCTATCCTCCCTTTCTCTTCCTCTCCGCCCGAAACGTCGCGGCTGACCCCGCAAGGGGGGACAAACAGCTCCGCCAGGCGGACATCGCCAAGGAACAGCTTCTTCTGTGGGATCCGGAACTCGTCTTTCTCGATCTCGGAACACTCGGATCGGGCAAGGAGGTGAACGGCCTGATCGAGCTGAGGACGGATCCCGTCTACCGTTCCCTTTCCGCCGTCTCGGGGGGCGACGTCTACGGTGTTCTCCCCTACAACTCCTACACCACCAACTACGGCTCGGTGCTCGCCGATGCCTATTTCATCGGCACCGTTCTCTATCCGGACCGTTTTGCCGACGTGCGTCCCGAGGCGAAGGCCGACGAGATCTACACGTTCCTCGTGGGGAAACCCCTCTTCGCCCAGTTGGACGAAGCGTTCGAGGGACTCGTCTTCAAGAAGATCCCCCTGGAGGAGTAGGGGGTGCATCTGGAAGGCGGCTCGATGCCGCGGGACTACCTGCGCCACCAATTCCGCAAGGGGATGCTGCTTCTCGGAGGCGGCCTTCTGCTCGGATTCCTCTTTCTGCTGGCCCTTTCCCTCGGTGCGGTTTCCATTCCTCCGGGGGAGGTACTGCGGACGCTTCTGGGGGAGCACGTCTCCCCCAGGTGGGACATGATCGTGCTCCAGATCCGTCTTCCCCACGCCCTGGCGGCGGTGGTGGCGGGGTGGGCGCTCTCGTCGGCGGGCGTGGTGATGCAGTCCGTGTTGCGCAATCCTCTGGCGTCGCCCTTCACGCTCGGCATTGCCTCGGCGGGGGCCTTCGGGGCGGCTTTTTCGGTGATCCTTCTCGGGACGGGAGTGATGCGAAGCCGCATGGCCGACGCGGTACAGATCTCAAGTCCCCTGGAGACCACGGGGGTCGCCTTTCTCTTCTGCCTCCTCGCGTCGGGGATCGTGCTTCTCATCTCCAGAATGCGCACCGCCTCGCCGGAGGCGATGATCCTCGCGGGGGTGGCGCTGAACTCCCTCTTTTCCGCGGGGACCATGTTTCTCCAGTATTTCGCCACGGACGTGCAGCTCGCGGCGGTGGTGTTCTGGAGCTTCGGCGACGTGGGACGTGCGGGCTGGCGGGAACTGTGGGTCATGGCTCTCGTCGTGGGGGGCGCTTCCCTGTTTTTCTTCCGGAACGTGTGGAACTACAACGCCATGGACAGCGGTGACGAGACGGCCCTGGGGCTCGGCGTTCCCGTGGCGCGCCTCCGGATGTGGTCTCTGGGTGTGGCGTCGCTCCTCACGGCGGTGGTGGTGGCTTTTCTCGGCGTCATCGGCTTCGTGGGGCTCGTGGCGCCCCACATGACGCGGCGCATTCTGGGGGACGATCACCGCTTTCTGCTCCCCGGGGCGGCCTTCGTGGGTGCCTGCCTTCTCCTTGCGGCGGACACGACGGCCCGGCTCATTCTGGCGCCGCATGTACTGCCCGTGGCGATCCTCACGGCGTTCCTCGGGGCGCCGGTCTTTCTCTGGCTGCTCTGCAGGAGGTCGAAGAAAACGTGCTGACGGTGCAGAATCTCTCTTTTCGCTACGGAGCGGCGCCGGTCCTCTCCGAAATCTCCCTGACGGTGGAACGGGGGGACATCGCGGTGGTTCTGGGTCCCAACGGTGCGGGGAAGACCACGCTTCTCAAGTGCCTGAACCGTATCCTCGCTCCCGCATCGGGAACGGTGTCGGTGGAAGGGCGCCCTGTCGCCTCCATGAGTCGGAACGAACTGGGGCGGACCTTCGCCTACATTCCTCAGACACAGCCGGTGACGGAGACCACCGTCTTTGATGCGGTGCTGCTCGGTCGCCGTCCTCACATCGCCTGGCGCATGTCCCGGAAGGATGTGGCCATGACCGCGGCGATCCTCGACCGCATGGGGCTGGCCGACCTGTCGCTCCGCTATCTGGACGAATTGAGCGGTGGAGAGCGGCAGAAGGTGGGGATCGCCCGGGCGCTGCTCCAGGAGCCGAAGGTGTTGCTCCTGGACGAGCCGACGAGCAATCTCGATCTCAGGAACCAGCTTGAGGCCATGGAGACCGTCTCCCGCATCGCCAGGGAGCATGCCATGGCGGTGGTGGTGTCCATGCACGACCTGAATCTGGCGCTCCGCTACGGAACGCGCTTCTTCTTTCTCAAGAAGGGCTGTCTCGTGGAGAATGCACTTCAGGGGACGCTCACACGCGATATGGTGGAGCGCGTCTACGATGTCCGTGTGGAGATGACCATGCATCGCGGCACCCCCGTGGTGCTCCCCGGGGAGCCTCTTCCGACCTGAACGGCTCAAGCGGGGGCCGCTGTCGGAAAACGTGACGGCGACTCCGCAGTGCGATGACGACGCGTCACGAGACCTTTCTGCGGTTCATGGCGGATTTCAGGTACACCTGTTCCCGGAAGGCGGCGATCTCCGCCCGCAGGTTCGGGTTCGGCGAATCGCCGAAGAAGGCGTGGACCACCGGGACCAGTGCATCGGGCGAACGCCGCCGCCGCTCCCGCGCAAGATCGTTCATGATCGCCGTGGCGACTCCTTCCTGCATGCAAGTGAAGGGTCCCACGTGAAAGTAGCCGCAGATCTCGGGGCCGCCCTCGCGGCTCCGGAGCCTTCCCTCGAGAAATTCGAAGAAGAGGCCGATGGAGAGAGGCGATTCTCCGGTGATGTGCCGGGAGAAGATGTCCGCTTCCTCGATGCGGGAGAGCACCGTCTCGGGGGAGGGGAGAACCTGCCGGTCCTTCGTGATCCCTCGGAAGAGACGGGCCGCCCATCGATCCGCCCAGCTCAGGAAAGCCCTCCCCACCATGCGGACCAGTCCGCTCTTTCTCTCCCCCGCGAGATGCGCCACATAGTCCATCCACTCCGAGATGGGGCCCCGCACGACTTCGAGCTCTTCTTGTTCCAGCGTGTGGATCACGAACCGCGTGTAGGGGTCGTGCTGGCGCATGTAGATCTCTCCCGCGTAGAGGACGAGGGGAAAACGAACGGAGAAGGCCCGGGGAGCGAGGGCGGAGAAGCCGTCGAGCGTCTCCTGTGCCCAGAGGAAGATGCGCCGGGAGAAGATGCCCTTTGCGGCGAGCACCGTCTCCAGTGCCGCGAGGCGTTCCTTCCGGTAGTCCTCGAAGCGGTTCCGGTCCGTCGCGTAGGGGCGGAAGCGGAGGGCCGCGTCGTCGAAGGCGTCCGCCAGTCTGGCCGTCATGTAGAGCCCCGCGGCGAGAAGAGCCTTGTCCCTGAACGAAACGGCTCCGGCGGCGTCGAGAATGTCCAGGTAGGCGTCGTCGCAGGAGGTGCGGAGGATGGGCAGCGTGTCGAAGCCCTGCTGGTCCAGGAGGATCCGGAGCACCTCCGCGTACTTGCCCAAACGACAGGGGCCGCTCGCCGTGGGAAGGGCGAGAAGAAAGGCCGCGCCGACCTGTTCCCTGCCGCCGTGCTCTGCGGCCAGCTCGTCCAGGAAGGCCGTCACGTCTCCCACGGCGCCCTTGAGGGGAAAGCACGTCTCGGTCTTGATGAGCGCCGCGCCGCGCTCCCGCGACGCCGGAGTGTCCGTGGGAATCGCCCGGGCGGCGATGCCCCGATGGCGAAAGAAGGCCGTGACGATGCGCGACGCGTCCCCCATGTTGGGGACGAGCCAGCAGCGTTTCCGCGCCCATCCGGTTCGCCGCGTTCGGTTCTCCCCGTCCGGGGAGGACGGGCGGCATTCCGAGGCACGTGTCGCCGCAGCGCCGGGCACTGCTCCGAGGCAGGGGAGAACCGGTTCCGTCCCTTCCGTGGACGCCTTTTCTTCAAGCGCTCCCGTCTGCTGAGAAGGAGACCCCCGTTTTCCCGACAGGGCGCTTCGGAGGACGATGCGCTCGTGGGCCTCCGCACGGGTCACGAAGGGTGCGTTGTTGGTCTGGGCGTCGGTGACGAGATGGAGGAAGGGTTTGTCCACCCGGGAGAAAAGCGTTTCCTCCATGAAGAACTTGATGGAGTCCGGCCCGCAGGCGAAATTCATCTGCCGAATGGGATAGAGCCCCGGTGTCTTCGCCACGAAGAGCGATGCCTTGAGAATGTCCAGACTGTGGAACCAGTATTCATTCTCCGCCACTCCCTCCACGGAGAGATGGCGGTAGCGGTGCTGCAGGAAGATCTGGGGGATGTACCGCATGCCCCGCACCTTGGAGAACATGTGTCCCGACGAGGAGGATGCCTTCGGATCCAGCACTACGTAGTCGCGTCCCAGTCCGACGTAGCCCGGTTCGCCGCTCGTCCGCACCGCGTCGAGGAAGCTGTCGCCGATCCGGGCTAGGTCGTTCAGAAAAGCGGCGGTACCCGCGTCGGCATCGGCGAAGGCCTCAAGAATGGTCACGTCCGGGACGGTCCTTCCGAGCTTCGCTAGGACACGCTTCAACTCCGCCGCCATGCCCTTGCGGTCTCCAAGGTACCACACGGGATCGATGCAGCGGTCCCGCAGGCGCCCCAGGGCGTCCCGGAGGATGAACCCCTCGGCCTCGCTGTAGACGCAGAACTTGAGATGGGGAGGGCGTTCCTGACGCTCCTCGATGAAAGCGGGATTGAAGGCGTAGGCGATGCGCGGTTCCGACGCGGCAAGAAGGGCATGCCCCGTGGAGATCTTCATGGCGATGCAGAATTCCGTGCGGGCCCGCTTGATGCCCCGCTGGACGATGTCGTCGTCCGTCGCGGGAGTGAGCACGGGGAGAAATCCCAGCCGGTGGAGTACCCTCGCGGACCAGATGCCGAGGTGTCCCAGCGTGGAATTGCTCCGTCGTATCACCACGGTGCGCTCCGCGTCCTCCGGGTCCAGTTCGGGCAGGTCTTGCCACCGGATGCCGTCAAAATGGCGTTCCATCAGGGAGTGGAAGATCTCCACGTAGTCGGGGCGCTCGCGCCCCGAGGTCTCGCTGTTGCCCCGGGGGCAGAAGCCTCCCGTGAGAACGTCCTCTCCCTCCATGCGGAAGATGCGCAGTTTGCAATTGCGCTGACCGCAGGAAAGCTCTCCGAAGTGCTCCCGGCAGAGTACCTCCGCGCTCTCCATGCGGGAGCGGACTGCCTCCCAGCCGCGGAAGGCGCTGCGTGTCTCCCGTCCCTCGCGCCTGGCCTTGCGCAGCGCGTCCCGCACCACGAGGGCCGCCCCCACGGCGCCGAAAAGTTCCCGGTTCGGGTAGGCGTGGATCTCCGTTCCCGTCACGGCGGCGAGTCCCGCGAGGAACGCCTTTCCCAGGGAGGGGCCTCCCTGGCAGGAGCAGCGTTCTCCCACGGCCTTCCTGCCGCCCACGAACTTGGTGAAATAGCTTTCCGCAGTGCCGCGCACCACTCCGGCGGCGATCTCCTCCGGGGGAAGTCCCTCCGCGATGAGACGGTTTACGTCCATCTCCATGAAGACGCCGCAGGTGGCGTCGATGAGGGGGACCCGTTCCGCCCGGAGTGCCGCCTCCTGCAGAGAATCCTTCACGTCCATGCCGAGGATGCGCGCCAGGTTCTCCAGGGTCTGCCCGGCTCCCGCCTGGCAGGAGTAGTTCATGCGGGCCTCCCGGATCTCGTCCGTGGCTCCCTCGGCGGTGCGTTTGAAGGTGGTGAACTTCATGTCCTGCCCGCCGATCTCGAAGACCGTGTCGATGTCGGGGTCCCAGAACTTGATCGCCGCGGCGTGGCAGGTGATCTCGTCCACGGCGCCGTCGGCGACGACGCATCCTTCCGCCAGGGCGCTTTCTTTTTTATTCCGGGAGAGGAGCATGCGCTCGTAGAGCTTCCGGGCCGATCCGGTGGTGCAGACCCCCGCCACGGAGACGCCGCGGCGGTTTTTCTCCAGATGACGGAAGACCTCCAGGAGCGCTCCCTCGGGATCTCCCGCGGTGGCGAGATAGATGCCGTCCAGAAGTGACCCCGTCTCCAGATCGAGCACGGCGGCCTTGGTGGTGGTGGAGCCTCCGTCCACGCCGATGACCACGTCCCGGAAATGCGCCTCCGAGTCGTTCTGCGGAAAAGACGCGGGGGGCGTTTCGCCTTCGTGGAGATGCACCAGGGGAAGAACATTCCTCAGGGGCGGCGCGAAGCGTCGTCCTTTTTCGCTGCCGGAGTGGGTTTCCTGAAGGATGTCCAGCTCCGCGACGACGCGGTTGCCCGCGGCGAGGGCACCGAGGGCGACGCCGAGGGCGGCGACGTTCGCGAAAGCCGGGGGCCTGTGGAAGGCGAGTCCCGTGAGTGTCCGGAGGCGTTCGAGGATCCACGGCGAGGCGAAGACGCCTCCCGTGCAGACCGCGCCGGCGGAGGGATCGAGGTCGCGGTAGCCCACAACGTCGGTGACGAAGTTCGCCGTCACGGTGGCGAGGAGCTTGGCCACGATGCGGTCCCGGGGAAGCCCCTCGTTCTGGTCGTGGATGAGGTCCGACTGGATTACGACGCCGCACCGGGCATTGTACCCCTCCTCGGAGGGGTGGCGTGCCGCCGCTTGCTCCGCCTCAGCGAAGCAGGCCGAAAGCGCCGCCTCCCGGTCGTTTCGGGAAACGATCGCTCCCTCCAGGTTTTTCCCGAAGAGGCGTCGTACCTGTTTTTCGAGAAGAGTCCCCGAGCCGCCGCCGCATTTGGTGCTCGTGCTCCAGTCGAGCAGGACCGTCCGGGAAACGGCGGGGAAAGAAGTGGTTCCGTTCCCTTCGCCCTGGGCGTCCACGGTGCCGAGAGTGAAGAAATAGGAGTCCTTGGCGCCCATGTGCGCCACGTAGGTCGCTCCGGGGACGAGGTTTCCGACGCCGCGGGGAATGGCCACGCTCTCGTACTCGAAGAGCGTTCCCGGAAAAAGCTCCGCGAGAGGAGCGGCAGCGCTGCCCGTGAAGGCCGTGGCGAGGATGGGTGTTCCGTTCAGGTCGCGGCGGAGTTCATGCCAGATCCCGCGAAGCGTCGCCAGGGGGGCTCCGAAATGAAAGCGCCCCGGCGGAGCCGCCACGATTCGCCCCGATTCGTCCAGGACAACCCAGTGGATTACCGCAGAACCCGCATCGAATCCCACGCAAACGCCCTTCATGAGTCGGCTCCTTCCTCGGAACACCCTTGAAAACACGTGTACGCACTTGACGGCGGAGAACGTTTCTGAGTGCGCAAAGTATATCACAACGCATGCGCCGTTTCGGGACGGATGGAAAGGAACGGCACCCGTTCCGGAGCGAAAAAGGGTCCCGAAATCGTTGCGGCGTCAACCGCACGAGGCGGCGTTGTCGTTTTCGATGGAGTCTTGCGTGCGCATCGTTTCTCTTCGGAGCCCCGGCGCTTTCTCCGGAGGAATCGGAGTGCTCCGCTTCGTGGAACGTGGAGGTGTTCCTCCGTGGGGATGTCTGCCGGGGGGTTGCGAGAGAGGGATCCGTGCGAAGTTTGCCCTTTTTCGTCCCGCAGGCATGGTTCAAGATGCCGGAAGAGGACTCCCTTTACGAATCATGGCCCTCTTGTCGAGAGGTGGAGCAGTTATGTCGTTACCGGGTCAGTTCATCCTGTCGCGTAACAACACCGGATGTCCCTTCCCGAGGAGGCGACTCGGAAGGAAGGAAAATCTATGGGAGGGCTTCTTTCCGGAGGTGTTCACGCATGGAGGTGGTCGCGGCATGGTAGAATGAAACGAAGTCATCCTTGTTCAATTCTGTCGCGGCGGCTTCACGCGGCATTGCGCTGGAGGGAGGCGACGTCATGGCAGGTGGAGAGGCCTTGAGGAAATTCGTCGCGCCCGAGATCGTCTTCGGCGAAGGCGCTCTTGAACTTGCCGGTCGTTTCGTCCGCAATCTGGGCGGTCGGCGAATTCTGGTCGTGTCCGATCCGGGGGTGATCGCCGCGGGGTGGACGGAGAAGGTGCTGGAAAGTCTCAAGGGGGCGAACCTGAGCGTCGCCGTGTACGAGAACGTGCGCACCAACCCCTCCACCGCCTCGGTCATGGAGGGTGCCTCCGTGTTCGTCCGGGAACAGTGCGACATGATTCTCGCCGTCGGAGGCGGCAGTCCCATGGATTGTGCCAAGGCCATCGGCGCCGTGGTCTCCAACGAACAGCACGTCCTCGAGTTCGAAGGGGTGGACAATGTTTCCCTGCCGCCTCCGCCCCTCGTCTGCGTGCCCACCACGGCGGGAAGCGCCGCGGACGTCTCCCAGTTCGCCATCATCACCGACGAGGTCCGGAAGGTGAAGTTCGCCATCATCAGCAAGACGATGGTCCCCGATGTGGCCCTCGTCGATCCCCGCACGACACTCACCATGGAGAAGAACCTCACCGTCGCCACGGGCATGGATGCGCTCACCCACGCCGTGGAAGCCTATGTCTCCGATGCCTCCTCGCCCCTCACGGATCTGCATGCCCTGGAGACGGTGCGCCTCGTGGCGCGGCATCTTCCGGGTGCGGCAGCGGCGCTCGACAACCTTGAGCACCGGCGGGGCATGATGCTCGCATCCCTCTACGCTGGCCTGGCCTTCTCCAACGCGGGACTCGGCATGGTGCACGCCCTTGCCCACAGCCTCGGAGGAGCGCTCGATCTGCCCCACGGGGAATGCAACGCCCTGCTCCTGCGCCACGGATGCGCCGCGAACCATTCCGCCGTGCCGGAACGTTTCGCCCGGATTCTCCAGGCCTTTCGGGAGGGGGAGTGCATGACGTCGGTGTGCCCGGTGGCTCCGACGCCTCCGGAGAAGGTTCTGGAAGAGCTTGTCGCACGTGTCGAGGTGCTGGGCGGCATCTCCGGCATTGCAGTGCGTCTTCGGGACTTCGGACTGCGCAGGGAGGACATTCCGAGAATCGCCCGGTTCGCCTACCAGGACGCCTGCCTGCTTACCAATCCGCGGCATCTGGATGCGGCGGAACTGGAGGAGGTGCTCCATGGAGCCTGGTGATGCGAAGAACCGGGAGGCGTTGCGCCTCCGGCTCATGGGACTCGGGGATTCGTCCCTTCACAAGAGCTACTATCCGGAACTTCAGAAGCGCCTGGGAGAACTGGAGCGTTTCCGCACGCTTCTCGACCGGGCCAACGACGCGATCTTTCTCGTCTCCCTCCGGGACGGGTGCGTCCGCTATGCCAACGCCTCCGCCCGCCGTTACGGACTGCTTCTGGGCGCGAAGGATCTTCAACTGCAGTGCCTTCCCCTGCAAAACCTTCTCCTCGGCGGAAACGGAGAGGGAGTCGACATGGACCGCATTCTTGCGGCATCGGCCTTCGACTCCGGCGAGGAGGGGCGTTGCGTGCTCGATCTCTTTACCGACGAGGGGCTGCGGCGCTGTGAACTCTCCGTCAGCGTGCCCGAAACGAGCGAGGATGCCCATGCGGTGCTCATCCTCCGGGATGTGGAGGATCGCCTCGCTGCGGAGGACCGGCTCCGGGAGACCCTGCACCAGGTGGAGGAGGCCCGCTCGCGCACGGTGTCCCTCACGGCGGCCATCGTGGAGCTGAAGGATTCCTTCACGGGGCAGCACCAGCGCCGTACGGCACAGCTCGCCTCCGCCATCGGCAGACATCTCGGCGTGAGCGGCGGAGAACTCTACGACCTCGTCACGGCGGCCATGATGCACGACATGGGCCTCATGGCGATTCCCACGGACATCCTCTTCGCACCCCGTCCTCTTTCGGAGGTGGAGTGGCTTCTCGTGCACCGGCATCCTCTCATCGGTAAAACCCTGATGGACCGGGAAAATTTTCCCTCCTCCGTGTCGGTGCCGCTGGTACAGCATCACGAGCGCCTGGACGGATCTGGATACCCCCATGGGCTTTCGGGGTGCCAGATTGTCTCCCTTGCGCGGATTCTCGCTGTGGCGGACGTGGCGGAGGCCATGTCCAGCCACCGTCCCTATCGTCCCGCCCACGACCGGAGCGCGGTGCTCGCCGAACTGGCCGCAGGACGAGGCGGACAGTTCGACGTCGCCGTGGTGGACGCCTGTGCGGCATTGCTGGAGGAGGGCTTCGCCTTTGCCCCTCATCCGGTGGAGGAACTTTCGCAGGGGTGATACAGAAGTGTTTTCCTTCCGAATGCGGTGCCGGAGTCTCGGTAGTGATGCTTCTGGCGTAGTGTTTTCACACTTTCCCGACGAGAGGCCGAAGACAGAGGAGGCTCGCGGGAAAGAAGATGCGAAGAGCCCTTCCGGACAAACCGGGAACAGAAAGGAGGTTTTCTTCGCTTCAGTGACGTCCCCATGCCCCGCCTGTGGTTTTCCTCCGAAAGAACTGCCCGAAACACCTCCGGAGAATGCATTCTCCACGAAAGTCGAGATTTGTGGACAGTTTGTCCGGGTATTTGCACGGAGCGATCGATGGAGAGGGTTGAAGAGAGAGTCCTCTTGGCATAAAATGTTACGGTACCTAAATATATTCAAGGAGAGTTCCGGATGCTGAAAGAAGCGGATGATCTGATGGAGCATATTGCCCGGCTGTTTCGGATGGTGCGCCGGCGGCCGACGGACGAACAGTGTCTTTCGCGTGGAGCGCATCGGCTCCTGCATCTGGTGTTGCAGAACGATGGTATCCGTACCACGGATCTGGCGAAAAGAATGGGTGTTCGCCCGGCATCGCTGACCGAGCTGCTCAGGCGCCTGGGCGAGGGTGGATACCTCCGCCGGGAGAAGGATGAGAACGACTCCAGGGTCATTCGCGTGTTTGCGGCGAAGAAGGCTTTTGAGGAACACGTGCGGCTGGAAGCGGAACACAGGGAGCGGAACGCACAACTGCGTGCCTGTCTGACGGACGACGAGGCCGGGATGTTTTGTGCGATATGCGACAAGCTGTGCGCATTTCTCGAAAAAGAGCAATCGCTGGTTGTCGGCCGTGAACGGAGGCACGAGGACGAGGCATGCCGAGGGTTCCATCACGGGAGCGAACGCCGAAAGTGCCGGGGAGACGGCGAAGGCGACGGTACAGGAGGAGATTGCGGAGGCCATCACCACTGTGGAAGAACCGGGAGTGCGACAAGTGGCCGATGAGGCGCGGAGACGGGGCTGGCTCATGTTCGAACTGATGCGGACGCACCTCAAGGGGACTGCACGGACCTGCGCGATCCTGGCGCCTTTGTGCATGCTGCTCGAGGTCTTCATGGATCTGCAGCAACCTACCTTGATGTCGGATATCATCGACATCGGGGTGGCGAGCGGTGACCTCGGCTACGTGCTCCGCACCGGTGGTCGCATGGTTCTCTTTGCACTGATCGGTCTTGTCGGTGGGGGGTGCTGTTCCGTCTTCGCTACGTATGCGGCGACGCACATGGCGGGTTCGATACGAGAGCGTCTGTTTTCGAAGATCTTCACTCTCGCGGCCACCGAGGTGGACAACCTGGAGACATCGTCGCTCGTGACCCGGACGACCAACGACGTGGCACAGATTCAGGAGATGATGGTGATGCTGTTGCGTGCGATGTCTCGCTCTCCTATGCTTTTTGCAGGGGGCATCATCATGTCGTTTCTGCTCAGCTTTCGGCTGGCCCTTGTCCTGTGCGTCGCTCTGCCTCTGTTGACGGTCAGCGCGATATGGATCATCCGGAGGGCTGTCCCTCTGTACACTGTGGTACAGAATCGGATGGATCGGATCAACAGCGTTGTGCGCGAGAATCTGCTCGGCATGAAAGTGGTGAAGGCATTCGCGCTGGAAAATCGGCAAATTGCACAGTTCGAGCGAGCCAATGTCGATCTTGCCGACAATGGCATCAAGGCGCAGAAGGCGACCTTTCTGCTCATGCCGATTGTCACATTGGTAATGAATCTGTGTGTTGTAGCAGCTTTATGGTTTGGCGGTCTGATGCAGATTCGTGGAGTGCTTCCTTTGGGGAAAATCATGGCTTTCGTGAATTACCTGGTGCAGATCACGCATGCGCTGGTGATGCTGGCGAACTCCGTGGTCAACATCTCCCGTTCCCAGGCCTCGGCCCTGCGCATCCGAGAAGTGATGCATACCCACTCCTCGCTTGCCCCTCCGGAGCATCCTCGATTACCCCGGAATGACGATATCGAGTTGCGTCATGTGAGTTTCGGCTACACGAGCGGCGAAAGGGTGTTGTGGGACATCGACCTGTACATCCCCCGAGGGCAGAAGGTCGGAATCGTCGGTGCGACCGGCTGCGGAAAAAGCACGCTTGCGGCACTGCTGGCCCGCCTCTACGACCCGAATGAGGGCAGCGTGTGTCTTGGCGGCGTTGATGTTCGGGAGATCCCGATGGATGTGCTCCGGAAAAAGATAGGTCTCGTTCCACAGAATAGTGTGCTGTTCTCGGGAACGGTGGCGGAAAATCTGCGCTACGGTAATGAAAGTGCCGATGAGGTCGCACTGTGGGCGGCTGTCGCAACCGCTCGGGCCGACGGGTTCGTTCGGGCTCTTCCGGGGGAGCTGAACGGAGAGGTGGCACAGCGCGGAAAAAACTTTTCGGGCGGGCAGAAACAGCGCTTGTGTATTGCCCGCTCACTGCTGCAGATACCGAGCATTCTCATCCTGGACGATGCGACCAGTGCGGTGGATTCCATCACCGAGGCGCGTTTGCAGGCGGCTTTGCGCGAGAGAACGGGAGGAATCACGCTGATTCTCGTTGCACAGCGTATCTCGAGCATTATGGATTGTGATTGCATTGTGGTGATGGACAAGGGGCGCATTGCGGCGCAGGGAAGCCATGCTTGTCTCATGGAGTCCAGCGAGATCTATCGCTCCATTGTGCTGTCCCAATTGGGAGAAGAGGCGTTGCTTCGTGTCTGAGAACAGAAACCCTTCCCTTCAACCCAACTTCACGGGGCGACAGAGCCCATGGCTTTACCTCGCTGCGGAGAAGCCTCGGCTGACGAACGTCACGGGTACGCTCAAACGGATCCTGGAGTATCTGCTCGGCTGGCGTTCATCGCTCCTGTTCGCCCTTGTCTGTGCAGTGGTCTCCACGGGGATCACCATTGTGGGAACACGTCTCAACGGCTACACGGTGGACACTTTCATCGCCCGCAAAGATGCGCGCATGCTGGGAATCGTCTGTCTCCTGATGGCGGGTATGTACGTCGTCGGGGTTGCATCGAGCTATGTCCAGAGCATCTTGACGATACGTGCGGCACAGAGGACATCCGCCGCTTTGCGTCGCGACCTGTTTCGACGTGTGGCACATCTGCCGCCGGCCTATTTCGATGCTCACAGCAGCGGAGATGTGATGAGCAGGCTGACGAACGACGTGGACAACATCAATACGGCGATTTCACAGACGACAGTGCAGTTGTTCACCGGCATCGTCAGCGTTGCAGGCATGCTGGCAGCCATGCTGTTTCTCAGTCCTCCGCTCACGTTGGTCTGCCTGATCACGACGCCCTTGACTTTTTTCACGACGCGGATTATCGCGAGAAATGTGCAGCGCTTCTTCGTGGAACAGCAACGGGAATTGGGCAAGCTGAACGGCTATATCGAGGAAATGGTGTCGGGACAGAAAATACTGCGGTTGTTTTCGCGCGAGACGCGTGTGGTGGAGGATTTCGAACGGATCAACCGCCGCTACGTGGGCGACGCTTTTCGGGCACAGGCGGTGAGCGGTATCATCGGTCCGTGCAACAACATGGTCAACAACATCGCCTACCTCCTCGTGGCAGTTGCGGGAGGTTTCTGTGTCATTCGGAACATTGGGGGTGTCACGGTGGGGGTCGTCTTCTCGTTTTTGCTGTACATGCGCAATTTTACCAATCCCATCAACAACATTCTCGCTATGGCCAACTCGCTGCAATTGGCGCTGGCCAGCGCCGAGAGGGTGTTTGAAACGATGGACGGACAACCGGAGTGCGACGCGGATGGTGCGTCGGACATCGAAAGAATAGAGGGGGACATCCGGTTCGAAAACGTGCGCTTTTCCTATGTTCCCGGCAAGCCTGTGCTTCGGGGTGCGGATATCGTCGCGGAACCCGGCCAGACGGTGGCCATAGTGGGGCCTACCGGAGCGGGAAAAACGACGATCATCAGCCTGCTCACTCGGTTTTACGACACCGACGGCGGCAGGATCCGCATCGACGGCATGCCTATCGAGGCGATCACCCGCCGTAGCCTGCGACGATCCGTGTCGTTGGTTTTGCAGGACACTTTTCTCTTTTCGGATACGATCCGGGAGAACATCCGGTACGGCCGAATAGACGCCGGCGACGAGGAGGTGGTTGAAGCGGCCCAGCAGGCCCATGCCCACGAATTTATTCTGCAATTGCCGCATGGCTATGATACGGTGCTGACCGATAACGGCCAGAATCTCTCACAGGGACAGCGTCAGCTGTTGAACATCGCCAGGAGTCTCCTGTCCAGGGCTTCGGTACTTATTTTGGACGAAGCGACATCGTCGGTGGATACCCGGACGGAGCAGATCATTCAGAGTGCATTGCTGACACTGATGAAGGGTAAAACGAGTTTCGTCATAGCCCATCGGCTGTCCACCATCAAAAATGCGGACAAAATTGTCGTGATCGACGGAGGGCGCGTCGTGGAGCAGGGGACTCACGAGTCTTTGCTGGAGAAAAAGGGGTTTTATTTCCGGCTCTATGAAAGTCAGTTCAAAACAGGGATGCCGAATGGAGTTCCTGGGGGGTGATGCATGTGCTCGGGTGCGGAGGGTGTTGCTCGACTATCAGGTTGAGGACTCCCCAAGGCGGTTTGGAGCCGCGGTTGTCGTGCAGTGTGTATCTCGTCGCTGTGACGAACGCACCGGCTGTCGAGGATTCCCTGGCCCGTCCACTTGACGGGAGATGGAGGCAAGGAAGGAAATGACGGAGCAGGACTTTTTTGAGGCCCTTACGGCCGAATACGGGAGATCTTTTTCCGGCTGGGATTTTTCCTACGTCAATGAAAGAATGGTCTCGGATCCACTGCCCTGGAATTATCGTCTTGTTGTGACGGATGCCGTCTGCGCTTCCGAGTCGCTGCTCGACATGGGAACCGGAGGCGGTGAGTTTCTCGATTCCCTGCCCGCACTGCCTCCGGTCACGTTTGCCACGGAGGGATACGCACCGAACGTGCCGATCGCGAAAGCCCGACTGCGTGAGAAGAACGTGCAGGTCGTCGAAATCGCCACCGACGATGCGCTTCCGTTTGACGACCGCTCCTTCGACCTGGTGATCAACCGTCACGAATCGTTTGCTGCCGAAGAGGTGGCGAGAGTACTGAGGACATCGGGAATATTCATCACGCAGCAGGTCGGCGGCATGAATGGCCTCGACATCAACGCGTCTCTGGGCGCGCCTCCATCGGACCATGTCGGCTGGTGTCTGCTCAAGGCGAAAGAAAACCTTTTGCATGCGGGGTTCAAAATTACGACGTGTCGCGAGTACATCGGGAAAACGCGGTTCTATGATATATACAGTCTCGTGTATTACCTGAAGTGCATTCCCTGGCAGATTGCCGATTTTTCCATCGACGCGTACTTCAGGCGACTGTGTCTCTTGAACGAAGAGATGCAGGAGTGGGGATACAGGGATTTCATTTTCCATCGCTTTCTGCTCGTTGCGGAGAAATGAGTTCCGCTTCCCGATGGAGTTTTTGCAACGGCGGCGAAATTCTTGCGGCGCCGCCGGAATTGGAAAAGTGCGCGGAGCGTGCCGGAGGTGCCTCGCGGGTTTTGAGGACACCAGAGGATTGTCTCCGGCGAAAGCCTGCGATCCGAGTGAAAGGACTCTGTCCCGGCCGACCGTGAAAGGGAATTCTTTTCCGGGGGGAACGCGTTCCTTTCACGAAGAATCGTTTCGTCATCGGTTGCTTTCTCCGGAAACCGGCACGAAGCATGTCTTTCCTCGGGGTGCCTTGTCGTTGCCTTTTGTGGACCCGCATTCGGGTTCCGTCCGGGCTGGGGTGACGAGGGAAATTGTGCACGTGGATTCAGCGGCGGTGCTGTCGTTCGAGACGGGAAACGGAAGGGAATGATGTGCGCGGTGGATCGTTGTTCGACACTGGTTCTGTACGGCCTTACGGGGGTGCTCTTCGCCCTTTCCTGGATGCAGGACAGGGCGAAAACCCGGCTTGCCCTGAAAAAAGCCTGGAAGACCCTCTCGGGCATGGTCTTTCTCATGGGGTCCATCATGCTCTTCGCCGCTCTCGGGGTGGTGCTCGTTCCCCAGGAGGTGCTCGTGCGCGTTCTGGGCGGAGAGAGCGGTTTCTTCGGGGCGTTTTTGGCCTCGCTGGTGGGAGCCGTAACGCTTATTCCCGCCTTCGTCGCCTTTCCCACGGCGAAGATCCTCCTCGACGCCGGGGCGGGGGTGCTCCAGATCGGCGTGTTCGTCTCCACCCTGATGATGGTGGGTGTGGTCACTCTTCCGCTGGAATCCCGGATCTTCGGGAGCAAGGCCGCGGTCGCGAGAAACGCCCTGGCCTACCTCTGGTCCTTCGTGGCGGGCTATGTCGTCTTCTGGGCGGTGCGCTGATGGCGACGTCTCCGGTTCGGGACATACGGGAGGAGCAGCGGCGGCAGGAACAGCCGAAACAGGGGAGACCCGGTTCGGAACGGGCGCAGTGCCCGTCCGGAAACGGAAAGACCCCTCCACCGGGAGGCGGTTGGAAGAGCGGGCTTCCTGCGTTCGGCGTCGCCCTCGCGCTTTTGGGCGCCCTTTTCTTTCTGAATCCGGCCCAGGGAAGAGAGGTGGCCCGGCTCTGGAAGGAAAGCACCTACACCGTCCTCGGTCTTCTGCCTCCGGTGTTTCTGCTCCTCGGGCTCTTTGACAGCTGGGTGTCCCGGGAACGGATCATTCCCCTGCTCGGGGAGGGATCCGGCATCCGGGGCGGCGTGCTCGCCACACTTCTGGGCGCCCTCGCCGCGGGACCGCTCTACCTCTCTTTTCCCATCGCGGAGGTGATGCTCGTCAAGGGAGCGAGCCTTCGGAACGTCTTCGTCTTCGTCGGGGCATGGTCCACCATGAAAATCCCCATGTTCCTCTTCGAGGTGGGGAGCCTCGGAGGGCGCTTCGCCGTGGTCCGCTACGCCGTCTCCCTTGTGGGGATCGTGCTCATCGCGAAAGGCACGGAACTCTTTCTCGGGAAGGAAGAACGCCGACTCCTCCTGGCGCGGTACGAGACGGAGGCGTGAGGGAGTCGGCGTTCTTTTTCGCCGCATCCTACCGCATCATCGAACGGAGGAGCGTCAGGTAGTCCTCTTGGGTCATCGGCCTGGGGTTGCTGCGGTTGCTTCCGTTCTGCGCGGAGTAGGCGGCGATGGTCTCCAGGTCTTCCTTTTTGACGCCCAGGGAGGCGAAGGACGGAAGACCCACTTCCTCGGCCAGGTTCGCCACGTGCGCCACCGCTTTTCGGGCGCCTTCCTCGTCGGTCGCGAAGGAATATCCCATGGCGGCGGCGATCCGGGCGTACTTTTTTGCGCAGTAGGGCAGATTGAATTCCATCACCGGGGCGAGCGCCACGGCGTTGCACATGCCGTGGGGTGCGTCGTAGAGGCCGCCCAGCGCTTCGGCGAGACAATGCACCGCCGCCACGTCGGAGTGGGAGAAGGAGATGCCCGCCAGAACGCTTCCCATGAGCATGTCCGTCCGGGCTTCCATGTCGTCGGTTCCGGAGCGGACGGCCCTCGGCAGGGAGGCCGTGATCATCTCGATGGCGTGCAGGGCGCAGGCGTCCGCGATGGGCTCCGCGGGCAGGGCCGTGAACCCCTCGATGGCGTGGGTCAGTGCATCCATGCCGGTGGCGGCGGTGAGCATCTTCGGCATGGACGCAGTCAGCCCGGGATCGCACAGGGCGACTTTCGCCGCGATCCGGGGATGTCTGATGCTGAACTTGAACTTGTCCGTCGTGTCAGTGATGACC
>NZ_JARKPW010000180.1:0-10658 GCF_029975095.1 Aminiphilus sp. | reverse complement strand
AGGTGTCGTTGTACGGCTTGAACCAGTCCACATCGCAGAGCACGAGCGCGAATCCTCCCTGCCCCAGCAGCGCCCGACGGAACGCCTCGTCGAGGTCCCGGTCGAAGGCCCGGCGGTTGTAGATGCCCGTCAGCCCGTCCCGGAAACTGAGTTCCTCCAGCTTGAGGTTCGCCGCGGCAAGCTCGCCCGTGCGGGCGGCGATCTTTTCCTCCAGAAGGCGACTCGCGTCCCGGACGGCAAAGCCCATGTCGCGGAAGGCTCTCCCCAGGAGCCCCACTTCGTTCCGGGCCGACGCCACCGCCTGGAAGGCTCCGCATGAAAGGGCGGCGTACTCGCCCCGGGACAGCGCCCCGGAGACGTTGCGGAGCACGCCCAGCGGCTCGGCGACGCTTCGCCGGAGTACCAGGGTCACCACGACCATGAAGGCGAGAAAGAGCAGCACGCCGAACACGAGGACGAGCCGGGCCGACTCGTGGGCCCGGGCGAGCAGCTCCGCCCGGGGATAGGCGGCGACGAAGAACCATTCCGGCCCGGGCATGCGCGCCACGGCAAGATAGAGATCGCGGCGCTCGTCCCGGACGATGCGGGGCGCCTCGCCCTCTCCGGGCGCGTTCGCGGAGACGAGGGCGTACTGGGCGGCGAGGTCCGGGTCATCGAGCTTGTCGATGCTCAGGATTCCCCGCTCTTCCTTTGCCTTGTGCAGCCGGTCGGGATGGGCCACCAGCTTGCCGTCCGACGTGACCACGAAATTGTAGGCGCCCTCGGTGTCGTCCATCTTCCGCGCCACCAGGCGCTCCATGAGATCGTCCAGGGTGACGTCCACGCCGGGCGTGACCAGATGCCGCCCCTCGTAATCCACGGGGAGCTGGTAGGTGATCATCCAGTGTTCCGCGGTGAGATCGTAATAGAGCCCGGTCCAGCCGGGCTTCCGCTCGGGGTTGAACTCCTGGAGCGTGGATTTGATCACCGAGCCGTCGGTCATGACCAGATCGGCCCGGGCGGTGAGCCCCCAGGGCTCCTCGGGCCAGTAGATGACCATGCCGTTTTCGGGCATGGAGACGTAGACGTTGGCGAAACGGTCGATCCAGGCGGGGCCGAGGCGGGTGACGAGAAAGTACGACAGGAGCAGGCGGCGGCGGAAATCCTCGTCGAGCGTCTTCTGGTTGTTTCCCACGAAGGCGGAAATGCCCCGGAAGAGCAGCCCCTTCGCCGGGGCCGTGCCGTCGAAGTACTTCCGGCGGAGCCGGACGGCCCCTTCGTCGTCCCGGAAAAAGTAGGTCCAGAATTCCTCCTCGGAGAAGGAAACGTCCGAACGGTAGAGGTCGAGGAACTCCTCCGCGAGGATGCGCAGGTCGTCCCGGGCGAGATCGAAGAGAAAGCGCTCGCTCTCCACGCGCCCCGCGGCGAAATCCGCCAGGTTCTCCAGCGTCTGCTCCTCCCGGGCGGCAAAAAGCGTCCAGTACCCCAGGCCGGTGATGACCACCATCAGCAGCACCGCCCACAGGGAGACCCGCAGCGCCACCTCCTTCGCCAGCGACCCGGAGAAACCGCCGAAGCCCTCTTCCCGCACGGGCGGGCTCGGCGCGTCTTTTCCTTCTCCGGCCCGGCCCGCCTCCGGGAGCGTTTCTCCCGATCCTTGCCCGTCTCCGGGATTTTCAAACGCCGAAGCGCCGTGGATCGTTCCGGCGTTTTCCGTCATCCCCTCTCCCTCCGTCGTTGCATCACTCTTCGCCATTCCGTCTCTCTTTGTCATTGCATCACTCTTTTCCATCCCGAATCCTCTCTCTTTTTCTCGCGCCATGTTCTTCCGGTGTCCCTCTCGCTCCATGTCTTCAGTCCTCATATCTACGAACCTACGAACCTTTCGGTTTTCATATCTTCAGGCGCCCTGAGCCTTCAGGGTCCCGGGTCTCCAGGCCCTCCGGTCTTCCGGCTCGGGTTCGCGGATTTTCAGGCTCCCGGATCTCCAGTCCCTCCGCTCTCCAGACCCGCAGCTCCTCCGGTTCACGAGTCTCTCAGACTCCGCTTGATCGTCCCCACGCAGAAATCGCGGAAACAGTCGCAGAACAGTCATGGAACTTTTAGAGTCCACGCATATCGCAGATGGCAGGCACGTCTCGTCGCCCCACATGGCAAAGACTTTCGGCTCACGCGAAGCGCATCTTAGTACCCATCAGGAGCCTACTCCGGAACCATTTAAGTCTACCGGAAAGGATGAAAAAAAGAAAATCCCCTTCTTGAAACACTCACGAAGGAAAGGATAAACTGGCTCCACATACCCCAGGAGGCTTCGCCCATCATTCCCGAGGCGAACTCCCCCCAGGAGATAAACTGGCTCCACACATACCGGGAGGACTCGCCCCGGAGGAGCTGCCGGCAATCTTCGGCACGCTTTTCCGGGGGGGAGGCACGTGGCGGCATGCAACTTCGCGGAGCTTGTTCCTCCGTCCGCCTGCGAACGAAGACGGCCGCGGAAACGAACATCTTTCCGGGGGCAGGAGCGAGCGCAGGGCGGGAGGCGGCGAAACGACAGGCCTTCCGGTCAGGGAAGAGGCGGAAACATGCGGAAAGAACGACGAGGAGGGACATGACGGCGATGACGCACGACGGAACGACGACAGAAGCCGCGGCGACGCGGCGCGGAGACCCTCGAAAACCGCTGCGACTCTTTTTTCCCCAGTGGCAGGGGTCGGGCGATACCCTGGCGCTCCACCGGGGCGCACTACTGCTGTGGGAGCGATTCTTCGCGGATGGAGCGTGCCTGGAAGTTCCCGTTCCGACCGAGGGGGAACAACGCCTGGAGGCGGGCATCCACGGACGCTCCGCTCTGCTGGAACAGTTGCGAACGGCACGGGAGCTGCTCGCGAAAGCGGCTCCGAAGCGGATCTTCACCATCGGAGGGGACTGCGCGGTGGAACTCGCTCCCCTGGCGTATCTGAACGCCCGCTGCGGCGGCGACCTGGCGGTGCTCTGGTTCGACGCCCACGGCGACCTGAACACCCCCGAGTCGTCTCCGAGCGGCGCCTTTCACGGCATGCCGCTCCGCTGTCTCCTCGGCGAGGGGGACCCGGCCTTTACGGCCCTCTGCACGCCCTGGCTCGAACCGTACCAGGTGGCCCTTGTGGGCGCCCGGGACCTCGACCCGCCGGAGGAAGCCTACGTCCACGCCGCGGGCATCCAAGTCATCCCCCCCGCACCGTCCGGGGCGTGCCTGGAGTCCATCGGGCGTTTTCTCGAAGGCACAAAGGCCTCGTCGGTCTACATCCATCTGGACCTGGACGCCATGGACCCGGCGCGCTTTCCCCACTGCCTCTGCCCAGCTCCGGGAGGATTCGCCCCGGAGGAGCTGCCGGCGATCCTCGGCGCGCTTTTCCGGGAGAGACGCGTGGTGGGATTCAGCCTCGTGGAGTTTGCCCCCCAGGAACCCCGTGCGGCGGAGTGCCTGGCGCCCTTCTTCGCCCTGGGCGACTCCCTCCGCTCCCTGTAACCGCACCTCTCCGCCGCCTCCCTCGGGAACGGAGGCGGCGGCAGTGTTTCGCCGTTCAGAAGCGCCAGAACAGGAACAGAAGCGGCGCCAGCAGCAGTGCCGCAGGAAGCGAGGCCGAGGGAATGCCGCATCCCGACCCGCCTCCACCCTCGGGCGCGCCCGTGGTGGCGACGGGGGCACCGAGCAGCACCGACGCCCGGCGGAGCGAGACGAATCCATCCTGCACGCCATCGAGGTCGAAGGAACCGCCGTCCTCGAAGGTCCATTCGAGCTGTGTGTCCCGGGCGACGAACCCGCGGCTCTCCGGGCTCTCTTCCTCGTCGCCCACTCCCGCCTCCCACTGCCCCGTCTCGTTGTTCCAGAAGAAGAGCGACCAGCGGTAGGACACGCCTCCCTGCTCGTCCTTCTCCGAATCAAGGGTGATCTTGAATTCTTTTGCATCGTCCAGCATTTTCAGGCGTATCTCCCACGCCTCACCCACCTGCACGACCTGAACGCCGTCAGCGTCGATGGTGTTGCCCAAAATCAGCAACAGGAACCACTGCGGAAAGACGAACCCCTTCGGAAGCGCCCCTTCGAGGACGCCGAGCCCCTCCGGAATGGGCGTGGGACTCGTCACCCAGGATCCTCCCTCCAGCACGGGTGTCGGTTCCAGAAGATCCGACGGCGTGGGCAGCGGCGACACCGACGGTGACGGCGAGGCCGAGGGAGACGGCGTCGCGGAGGGCGAAGATGACGGTGTGGGCGAGACGGACGGTGTCGGCGACGGAGATGCCGAGGGAGATGCCGTCGGCGACGGTGTGGCGGAGGGAGCGGCTCCCCAGGAGACGAGATTGCCGCTGAGGTCGTACTGGTACACCTTGCCATCCCCTGTTCCGACCACGAGAATCCGCCCCGAACCGGGATGATAGGTGATTCCCTCGCACCAGGTGGACGTGCCGGCGAACACGGTTCCGCTCGTCGGATCCCCCGTTCCGAAGCGGACGATCTTGTTGTTCTCCGTGTCCGTCGTGTACACGAGCCCCGTGCTTCCCACGGCGATGCCGTCCAGGGAACGGTTGGACGGGGACGACGTCTCCCCCTTCAGCCCCCAGTCGGCGCCGTCGTGCATGTAGACCTGGCTGGCCCAGCTTCCCGAAGAACCCGACGTGAACACCAGGTAGGGCTTGGCCCCCGTGTCGGCGGCGTTGCCCCCTACCCGCTTCGGGTTCGTCATCGTCCCTGCGGGCTTGTCGGAGATCTTGGTCCAGTTCACGTCGTCGCTGATGTTGAACTGCCATTTCCAGACGGCACCGTTGGCATCCACCACAAAAAAAATGCGCGCCCCCTCTGCGGTCGAGCCTCCGCTGGCCATGCTCTTCGGCGGCGAGGCGAATCCATCTCCCGCGGAGGGAAGCGCCAGCTTGCCGTTGGATTCGCCGGTCTCCAGATCGTGGAGATAAATGGCGTCGGTGGCGGAGGAGGTAGTATTCCCCCCGTGCTCCATCCACGGCGGAACCAAGGGGAGGGGTCGCGTCTCCGAGACCCCGGCTCCCCGCCCGCCCCGCACCCCCCCCGCCGCCTCCACCGGAGGTGCGGCACACGTCGGGGCTGGCACAGACGAAGCTCGCGTCCCGCGTTCCGTCCGCGAAGTAGCGCACCGCCTCCCATCCTCCGGCGGCCAAACAGGCCCCGGCCTGGGGTTTGTGCACGACGATGAAGCTACCGTCCCCGCTCGCGGGATCGATCAGATAGGGATATCCGAGCCCCTGGGGCCCCGAGGCCTCACAGGGACCGCACGGCGCTCCCGCGCCGAAGAACAGCATCGTCACGACACCGCAAAGAACGCACAGCACACCGGGACGAACCGAACGCCGCATGCCCCATCTCCCTTCCCGGGCGATCCCGACAAGGATCACCCGCTCCACAGACACACTCCAGGAAACACATTCCATCCCACACCGACAGCACACGACACAACCGTCCCTGCGGAATCGTGCCCCGCAGGTTCCCGTTTCGCCATCGGCAGCTCCGTGCGTCACTGCCGTTCCCCCATGCCGCGACTTTGCCGCACGCATGGAGTTTGCACTCCGAAAAGAGAGGGAAAACCGGAAAGAGAGTGTCACCTCGAAAAAACGACGATCCGAGGAACGATGCGACCGGACATCGGCTTTTTTTCTTTTAACTCCTTTTCATGCGGCTCCACAATGACAGAACGGCATCGAAGTTGTCAAAAGCAACGGCAGCGCCTTTGCGTCTCTCGGCGGTCGAAAAAGCCCCTCTTTTCACCGTTTTGCTCATGCACCGTCATGCGCAGCACGACACAGAGCCCTCTACGCCGCCGGAAAGGCGGAATGAGGGGCGCACGTGGCAAAAGAAACGTGATGGCTGCGAGGAAAAAACAACGCGAAGAGAAAGAAACGCAAAGAAACACGAGGAAATGCAAAGAGACCTGCCGGAGCAGAAAAGCGTCTTGCGAAGGTCCATGCTCCTGGAGACGTGCGAAGCGGAACATCCGTCGCCCTCGGGCGCACCCGCGGCGGCGGCGGGAGCTTCTTTGAGGTCGCCATCGGTCTTGCCTGTGGCGATTTCGACATCGAAGGCCTGTACGGATGGCTCGCCGGCAACACTGCTCCCGCACAAAACCCCTGAGCCCCTCCCCGAAATCGATCGCAGCGACGGGAGCACCCCGACCGCACGTGTGGATCAGGGAGATCGCGGATCAGGGCGTCCGTCGAAGCGGCTACAGCTCCGCCCCGAAGGTGGGGAGCAGGGACTCCAGGTCAAGTTCCTCCAGAGAGTCGCGCCGGGCCGCTTGAAGCTCCCGCAGGGCCTCAAGCTCCGCCCGGGCGGCCCAGCGGGCCGCCGCCTTGTCCCCCGGCGAGGGGTCCGGGTTCGCCAGGGCCGCGCCTATCACCCGGGAGAGAATGCGGAGCTGCTCCTCCGGAGTGCGTCCCTTGGGCACACTGATGGTCACGTGCCCTCCCACGATGTAGCGCCGCCCGTCCGGCCCCGTGGCGTAGCGGTAGACCACAGGCCACCCCATCCCCCCCGCGGAGGCCGCATGGGCCGCCTCGTGCCGCAGCACCTCCTTCTCCAGCTCCTTGAGGCGGCGGATCCGAGGGTCCAGCTCCTCCGGCAGATTTTCTCCGCTTCCCGGCAGCGGAAGCGGCGCCGTTCCCTCGTCCTCCTTCGCACTGCGCCGTTTGTCCTGCGTGCGCCGTGCGGCGCCCGCCGCGAGAACCGCCGCGCTCAGATCCATGGGGCACCTCCTTCCACGAAAGCCTTGCTCTTCCGTTTCCCTTCCAGCGCCGGATGCGGCACCACGTCACGGAGCCGAAGCCCCGAAGCTCGAAAACGCGAAACCCGAAGCCCCGAAAGAGGGAAGGCGGAGCGACGAAAAGCGACAGGCCGCAGCCGAGAACGCCGAAGGGGTGCCGTCCACTCTTTAACGAGCCGTGCCCTTCGGTGAGCAGCCTCTGGGCCGCAGCCGAGAACGCCGAAGCGGCACCACACCTCTCAGTAGAGCAGAGGGCAACGCGACTTGCGGCGCTTGCACAAAGCCGGCGCTTGCCGCGTCATCGTTTATTCAGTATAGCAGAACAACGCGCTTTTCCAAAGAACCCCCTTCCCCAAAGGGCGTCCTCCTCTCGATCCTCTCCCCGCCCGGCGCAGGCTCGGGGAAAGGGCGGTCTCCGAAAGAAAGGGGGGCGCTCTGGACCTTCCGCCCGAAGAGCGGTAAGGTAAAGGGACAGAAAAGGCTCGCACACGACAGGAGGCGGAGACGAATGCGCATCGACGTGGAACAGGCGGTCTTCGAACGGTTTCCCGGCTTTCGCCGGGCCGTGGTGGTGGCGAAGGATCTGGACAATTCGGGCGAGCCCGAGGCCCTTGTGGCGCTGTTGCGGGAGCAGGAGCGCCGCATCCGGGAGGACGCGACCCTGGAGGACTACAAGAACCACCCCCACATTGCGGCGTGGATGCAGGTCTTCCGCGACATGGGGCTCAATCCGAACCGCCACGCCCCCTCCATCGCGAACCTGATCAAGCGGGTCCGCTCGGGAAAGGATCTCCCCTTCGTGAACAAGATCGTGGCGATCTTCAACGCCGTGAGCCTTTCCTACGTGGGTTCCTGCGGCGGCGACGACCTGGGCGTCGTCACCGGGGACCTGCGCCTGGGCTTCGCCTCCGGGAGCGAGACCTACGTTCCCCTGGGACAACCGGACCAGTCGGAGCACCCCCTCCCGGGGGAGGTCATCTACTACGACGCAGGCAACAGCAACGTGTTCTGCCGCTTCTGGTGCTGGAAGAACGGCGATCCGAGCAAGATCACTCCCGAAACCCGGGCGGTGGCCGTCAACGTGGACGGCATGGCACCCGTGACCGCCGCGGAGGTGCTCGCCAAGGCGGAAGAGGCGGCGACGCTGGTGCGCACCTTCTGCGGCGGCACCACCTCGATCCACCTCCTCGATCCAAAACATCCCGGCTTCGAGATCGCCTGAGGCGCACGTCTCTTCCGCATCGTCCGGCGGCGTGAAAAAACCACGGGCTTCAAGACAGCCTGAGAAGAAACGCTCCTCCCCGCGGCGTGCATCGCCCGCGGAGCCCTAAACAGAACCGCAACCGGAACAACGGCAAAAACCACCACCCCGCTCCGGCAGACTTTCGGGCGCAGACCCCACAGGCGGGCGACCGCGCCGGTGCGTTCGCCGCACCCGGTCGCTCCGCCATGGGCGCCGTGTACGACGGGCGCCGCCCTCTTCGCACACGGCGACGCCGGATGGGAAAACAAGACAAAAGTCTCACTTGCGCACAAACGGTACGCCCTTTATCCTTAAGAAAGGACACAACGGAGGGGACAACAGGAGTGACCGCCTCTCCGGACCCGCGAAAATGGGTTGCCCTGCGGCGGCAAAGACCGTTCCGAAACCGACGGGAGGCGAGACGAGGAAATGGGCATAGGAAGGCTTCGTTCGGGTCTGGCGGCCCTGGGAATTCTGGCGGCGGTGTCCGCGGCGCTCGTCGTGACCACGGAACTTCCGGCGGCTGCGCCCGCCGGAGCGGCGGAACGGCTTCTGACCATCGCCACGGGCAGCAGGGGAGGAACGTACTTTCCCGTGGGGGAGATCCTCGCCAGGCATTTCAACGCCGCCCTGGGGAACAGGGGCTTTCGCTGGTCCGCCAGGCCCTCCGGGGGAACCGCGGAAAACCTGGAGCTGTTGAAAAAAGGCGACGCGGCGATGGCCATCGCCATGGCCAACCTCACCGGGTTTGCCGCCACGGGAACGGTGCGCTACCAGGGAAACCGCATCCCGAACCTCCGCTATGTTCTGGGGCTGTGGCCCGACGTGACCCAGTTCGTCTGCCGCGCCGACGCGAACATCAGGACCTGGAGCGACCTGAGGGGAAAGAGGATCGCCGTCGGCCCGCCCGGCTCGGGGACGGAGTTCTCCAGCGGCGTGCTCCTCCAGGCGCTCGCGGGGCTTTCCTGGGGTGACATCATCCCCCTCCGGCTCGGCTACGACGAGGGAGCGCAGGCGCTCCGGGAAGGCCGGATCGACGCCTTCAACGCCGAGGCGGGCATTCCCACGAAAGCCGTGGCGGAGCTTCTGGAGACCCCGGAGGAGGTGATCCTTCTCGAATTTTCCGAAGAGGACATGGCACGGCTCGCCGACGCGGCCCCCTTCTACGCCCGGGTGGTCATCCCCGGGGGCACCTATCCCGGACAGGCCGAACCCCTCAGCGTGGCGGGCATCAGGTCCGCGCTTCTGGCGGACGAAAGCCTTCCCGAGAACGTGGTGTACGACATGCTCACGGTCATCTACGCCCGAAAAGAGGCAATGGCGAAGGAGCACGCGGCCTTTACCAAGGTGGATTACGACACCCCTCTGGCGGGGCTTTACGGAGCACCGCTCCACCCCGTCGCAGTGCGCTTCTTCACCGAAAAGGGCGTGCGCATCCCCCCGGAACTGCTGCCCTGAGGCCACTTCCCGGAAACGGGGAACGTTGCACGTGAACTGGGCGGGCCGCACCGGATCGCAGGCATGGCGTCACTCGTCTGCGGAACGCTCCGCCCGGTCATTCGACTCCTCCGGCCGGAGGCGCTCCGCATCGGGGACATCGCGGCACCTGCCCGTGCGGGGATCGCACTGCGGAATGCGATGACGATCTTTCGCCGACGACGTGATCTCCGCGGTTGCCACCCGCCGCGTCCCGGGGCTGACCCGGGGGAAGGGGCAACGCGGAACATACTTCGGAGCGCGTAAGGCGCCTTCGGGCGCTGCTCCGGCAGACAACCGGCGATCGCCTTTTCCGAAACAGCGCGGAGAGGCGAGGCTCCTCCTCCGAGGAATGCCTCGCCTCTCCAAAACGGAACCTGACGGACCGCCCCGGTCGGAAGAGCCTGCGTCCTCCCCGGGGTACAGGTGAAACGGCGCCTCACGCCTTCTTCCGGGGAACCCCCTTTGCGGGAAGGGCCGGCGAGCCCGTCGGCGCTGGAACGAGCCCCGATTCCGCTCCGCCCACGCTGAACTGCGACAGAAGCTTCTGAATCCGCTCCGCACCGGTCGCGGTCTCCTGGGCCTCCCTGGCCACGTTCTCCGATGCCGTGGCGGTGTCCTCCGTGGCCTGCCGGATGCCACCGATGGTGTCCACCACGGTGAGCGTTCCCTTGGTGACCTGGTCTATCCCCGAGGCCATCTCCTGGGCGGCGGCGGCCTGTTCCTCCGCCGCGGCGGCGATGCTCTGCATCACGTCGTTCACCCGGGCGATCTGGGACAGCGCTTCCTTCAGCTCTTTCTGTGCCTCCGCGGCGGCCGCCACGGTCTCTTTCATGATGGTTCCCGATTCGGCGGTGATGTCCAGGGACTGTTTCGTGTCCGCCTGGAGGGAGCCGATGAGGCTCTCCACCTGCTTGGCCGCCACGTTGGACTCCTCCGCCAGTTTCCGCACTTCCTCCGCCACCACCGCGAAGCCCCGTCCCGCCTCGCCCGCCCGGGCCGCCTCGATGGCGGCGTTCAGGGCCAGCAGGTTCGTCTGGTCCGCGATCTGTTTGATGGTGGTGACGAACTGGGTGATGGAACTCACCGACGCGGCCACGCGGTTGATGCTCTTGACGGAGTCCTCGGTCCTCGCGCCGACGGTCTGGATCTTCGCGATGACGCCCTCCACACGGGCCACGGATTTCTCGCTC
>NZ_JARKPW010000175.1:0-2345 GCF_029975095.1 Aminiphilus sp. | reverse complement strand
GTCGGGATGCGGTAGAGTATGTACGCCAGAAGATCGCGGTGGAGATCAACTCCGTGACGGACAACCCCCTCATCTTCCCCGCCGAGGAAGAAGCCATCAGCGGGGGTAATTTCCATGGCCAACCCATCGCTATCGCCATGGATTTCTTCGGTATCGCCGCGGCGGAACTGGCAAGTATTTCCGAGAGACGAGTGGCTCGCCTGGTGGACGCGAAGCTCTCCGGACTTCCCCCGTTTCTCGTGGGCAACAGCGGCCTGAACAGCGGGTTCATGATCCCGCAATATGTCTGCGCCGCACTCGTGTCCGAAAACAAGGTCCTCGCTCACCCCTCTTCCGTGGACAGTATTCCCACGTCTGCAAACCAGGAAGATCATGTCTCCATGGGGATGTATTCTTCCAGAAAGGGAAGAGCAATCCTTGAAAACACCGAGAAAGTCCTTGCTGTGGAACTTCTCTGTGCTGCCCAGGGGGTTGAGTTTCACAAACCTCTTCAGCCAGGAAGAGGAACTCGTGCCGCTCGCCGCCTGATTCGAGAACACGTGCCCTTCGTTCAAGAGGACTGCTTTCTCCAACCCCTCATTGAAGACGTGCTCCATCTGGTTCGAAGTGGAGAACTGGTACAGTGCGTGGAGGAGGAAATCGGCCATCTCTCGTGACGGGGAATTCTGAAAAGACACGATGGTGCACATGTTTCATCCCTGCCCCTTTCGCATGCGGCAACGTTTTTACACGTAAACCGCAGGGAACAGGATGATTTTTGAACAACGAACGGCGTATTTCTTGGAGGAGAGACTACAACAAATATGGCACGCAGACTGGTCGAGTGTGTTCCGAACTACAGTGAGGGACGACGTCCGGAGATCATTGAGGCATTGGTTGCACTCTTTAAAAAAACGAAGGGTGTTTATCTGTTCGACTACAGAGCCGACGAAGACCACAATCGCCTCGTCGTGAGCTTGGTGGGTGAACCGGAACCGATGGAGGACGCACTGCTCGAGGCCGCCAGGGTCGCGATGGAGAATATCGGACATGGAGCATCACCAAGGCGGCCATCCCCGTATCGGCGCAGTGGATGTCATTCCCTTCACACCTCTGAAGAACGTGAGCATGGAAGAATGCGTGCTCCTTGCGCATGCCTTCGGGGAGCGCTATTGGCAGGAGACGGGCATTCCCGTGTATTTCTACGAAGAAGCGGCCCTGCGCCCGGAGAGAAAGCGCCTCGAAGTCATCAGAAAGGGACAGTACGAAACACTCAAGCTGGAAGTCCTCTCGAATCCCGAACGGCTTCCGGACAAGGGAAGTGCGGCACTCCATCCCACTGCCGGAGCCACCGTGATCGGAGCACGCAACTTTCTCGTCGCGTTCAACGTCAACCTTGGAACAACGGATGTCTCCATCGCGAAAGAAATTGCCAAAGCCGTTCGTGCTTCCAGCGGAGGTTTCTGTCATGTGAAAGGCATCGGACTCGCCCTTGAGGACCGGGGACTTGTTCAGGTGAGCATGAACTCGTTGACCACCGAAAGAACGCCCTCTACCGCGTGCTGGAGACCATTCGGATGGAAGCCCGCCGCTGGGGCGTCTCGGTGGTGGAGACAGAACTCTACGGTATGGTTCCCGCCGAGGCTCTTCTCGACAGTGCCGCCTATTATCTTCAAGCCGCCGGATTCGACCCACGACAGGTGATCGAACTTCGCCTCCTGGAGATGATGGAGGAGGAACAGGCATGACCGTGAAGCTTTTCCACAACGCCCGAATCTGGACAGCCTCCGACAGGGGAACTCCTCTGCGCGGAACAGAACAGGGAAACGTGACCGTCTGGGAACGTGGGGCTCTTCTGATTCAAGACGGGAACATCGCCTGCGTCGGAGAGGAGATTTCCGTTCGAAAAGCACTGGAGGAGCTTCTCGCCGCAAAAGACGATTCCGTTCCGTTTCAGGAAATCGACTGCGCCGGGCGCTGTCTTGTCCCTGGATTTGTGGATCCACACACCCACATGTGCTTTATCGAGCCACGTGAAGAGGAGTTTGCGCTCCGCCTCGACGGCACACCGTACCTGGAAATTCTTCGCCGTGGGGGCGGCATCCTTTCTTCCGTCAGATCCGTCGAGGCGGCGGGAGAAGAGCTGCTCTACGAAAGAACCCGGGCTACCGTCCTGCGCGCTCTTTCCTTCGGGACGACCACGGTGGAAATCAAAAGCGGCTATGGCCTGGACACGGAGACGGAACTCAAGATGCTCCGCGTCATCGACAGGATCCGGCGCACCACACCTCTCGACGTGGCTCCCACATTTATGGGAGCCCATGCCGTTCCACCTCGCTTTCGGAACGAGCCGGAAAAAGACGTGG
>NZ_JARKPW010000028.1:0-46846 GCF_029975095.1 Aminiphilus sp. | reverse complement strand
AATACGCCACACCACCGAGAGAAAGCAGGAAAACTCTTCCTCTCTCGCAAGGATGGAGTCCGGTGATGCTACCGAAAATCGGCATTTTCTCCCACTCATCCAAATGTCAAGGGGGGGATAGAACAATGTCTATCGTTCGCCTCAAAAAGCAGGAATTTTCCGTACCAGAGCTTTTGGAGCTCTTCCTGGCGGAAAAGCGGCTCAACAGCATTTCTCCACGGACGATCCGCGACTGCGGTTTCCGCTCCGGAGACATTGACATTGCGAGGAGGCGAGGCCATGCAAGCCGCAAGAATCACGCATATTTCACAAAGAGCCCCGGAAACATGGCAAGAGGCGATGGAACGATTCCTCCGCTGGAAGACCGCGCAGGGATGCGCACCAAGAACGATTCGATGGTACGGAGAGACCGTGGAAACCTTCTTCAGCTGGTTCCCCACGGCGTGGAGCCCCGTATGTAAAGACTGTCTCTTTGCGTTTCCCTCCCAGGACGGCATCAGCCCGACCACATATAACGTACAATTGCGTGCGCTCCGACCCTTCTGCGTGGAGTAAGGCGCCTTCGACGAGTCCCCCCCGCCGAAGGGCTGAAGTACCGCAGAACGGAGCCCAGCATCGTGGACCACGACACGGACGATCAGCGGCGATCAGCGTATCCTTAAGGAAGCTCTGAAGAAAGACCTTTCGCTTTTCCTTGACTCGGGTCACATTATGCTCTGCGAGGCGCCACGAAGGTCTGACGTAGCCTTATGCAGAGGTTTCTTAACACTTCCTCATGCCCCGGATCCTTGCCCAACCTGGAAAACAGCCTCCCGAGCGGCGTACCCGGCAGCGCGTGAGGCTTCGGCGAGAATGCCCCAGAGCAGATCCCCCTCGCTGTGCACGTAGGCGGGCTGCCTCCACCGTTCCAGGAGCGTCTCGAGCACAAGGAGTCCCGCAGCGAAGACCGGCGCCCGCCGGGGGTCCATTCCGATCATGCCCCGTTGCTTTTCCCGGCTCATGTTCGCGTAGTGTTCCCGCAGGGCGACGACATCCCCCAGGGAAACACGATGACCGTGAAGCATCTCCGGAGTATAGGCGGTAACGGGGATTTTCCGGAGCACCATGCACAGCGTGGAGGATGTCCCACCGATGCCTACCGGGCAGGAAATCATTGAGCAACCAAAGGTGGAATCAAGACTATCGAGAGCGCTCCACACATGAGCCTTCATTCGGGAGTGATCCTCCCCGAATTGATTGGTGAGACGCACCACACCGAGAGGAAGGGAGAGGACGTCCCTGGAATCGGCAATCTCCAGACTTCCACCCCCAAGATCGAACACGGGCGAGGCATCCGGAAAAGCGGTTCTCGCCCCGAGAAAACTGTACCGTCCCTCCTCCGTTCCGGAGAGAATGCGCAGTGGTACGCCGAGGCTGTCTTCGAGCCGCTCCCGGATCTCCGCCGCGTTGGTGGCGGCACGCAATCCCTCAGTGGCAAAGAAAAAACGCCGCGACCGGGGAACGTCCAGCACATCGAGACGTCTTTTCCGTGCTCGAACTTCCCGGAGCGTCCGTTCGAGCACCTCCGGAGAAACAATCGCCTTCTCGCCCCGAAGCCCTTCGGCAAGACGGGTAATTTGTGCACTGGAGTCCACACGGACCATACGCTCGTGGCGCACGGCGACGACAAGGGACCGGACGGAATTGGATCCCACATCCACCGCGGCGAAACGTTCCATATCACTCATGACGTTTTTCACCCAGACAGGAGAAACGGTCGGGGGACGGGCAACTCACGGGGGCAAAACGCTCGCGGAGCCACGCCTCTCCCGGATGCTCACCGAGCCCGAGCCACGAGGCCACCTGGAGATGCAGGCATTTCACCGTTGGAGCGCTTCCGAGGCGCGTTCCGCCTACGCCCCCTTTCCGGAGAGAAGCCCACGCGGCACGTCTATGGAGCAAGGCAAAACGGCGCGCCCCTTCGGAAAGGAGCGCCAGTCGAATCAGGGAGGAACGGAGATGGTAGGCAACCCACCGGGAATACCGTCTGCGGAGAAAAGCCTCAAAGGCGGGGACCCCCTGACGTGATTCCTCCCGGGAACAGCGATCGCGCAAAAAGGGACAGGTAAGCCAGAAGGTTGTGGGAAAGGGAGCGGCACCCCGAAAAGGAAGACAGAGCGCCACCAAAGGCGCACCCCAGGCGCAGCGCCGCGAGAGTGCGAACACCGCCTCGGCATCGAAGCGACGGTCCTGCATCTGCCTTCGCAAACACCCCGCATCCCCGGGAAGAAGCCTTTCGAAAAAAAGTGGGGGGCAACCGCCCCCCACTCTCAAAAACCCGCCTCCGGTTACCGCCAGTGATGGACTCATTTTTTCCCGACCCGTTTCTTGGTACCTTTCGGGTTTTTCATCTTGCTGTTGAGATCTGCGATTTTTTCGTCGCTCTGCTTGAGGAACTGGGAAAGGCGTTTTTCGAAATCCTCCGTCTTGGGTTGCGGGCGAACCTCTTTCGGCTGCATCGCCTTGAGAGAGAGATCAATACGCCCCCGCTCGTCGATCTTGATGACCTTGGCCCGAACGGTTTGTCCAAGCTCCAGAACATCCTCCACTTTCTTCACAAAACCGTGGGAGAGTTCCGAAATATGGATCATCGCCTTTTGTCCCGTTTCCAGCCTGACAAAAGCGCCATAGGGAGCGATGTGCTCCACGGTGCCCGCCACTTCATCGCCTACGTTCACAGCGACGACATCGGTGCTCTTTTCCTCTGCCATGCGCGTTCCTGCCCCTCCGTGTTCTCGGTTGAGAGTTGCCACAAGCTCTTCCGGCTTCCCCAGGCGCGAAGCCACCATGTACGAATTCTTCGTATCGCCACATGTCTCAGGATATCGAAGAACCACCCCCAGAGTTCTCCCGGCGAGAGACAGGAAGCCACACCCAGGATACGGATGGAGGCCCTGAAAGGCGCCGTACAAGAAGAAGGTGAAATGGCTGTCCCGCTTTCGTCCTCGGGTCCATCCAGACACAGAGGCGCCCCGATCCTTTGTCGAGGGCACTCCGCACTACACCATCCTTGATTATAGGCGTAAACAGGGCAAGCACGCTAGCACCCTCGAAGACGGGTTTCTCGCGAAAAAATGCGAGTTGGTTCGCTCTGTAGTGAGGAACTGAGCCGAGCAAAGCGCCACCGTTCCGGGCCGAAACAGTCAGACCGGTCAGAGGCACGATCCGAACATCGGCATCGAGGGTTGAAAATGAAAGCACCCTGATTCCTGGTTTTTCAGAAAAAACGACCCTGCGGGGAGTTTGGACGGCCTTGTTCCTCCAGCGAAAACACTGGGAGATCACGACCCTGTCGGCGGGAATCCCACCCCGCAAAGCCGGTCTCCTCGAAATGTTTCGGATCTCCGGAGAGCGCCCCGAAGAGACGGGGAAGCGACGCACGGCAATTCGTCCCATGAAAAGACGTTTCAGCGTTTCGAGAAGATGTCCTCCCTCGCTCCGGTTCACGCGTTTTCCTGTCCTTCTCCAACGATCTGAAGGGCCTTTCTCATACGGGAGAAGGGCTCCAGAGGATCCATCGTCTCCGTGATCTGCTGGAGGGTCGACGCCATATCCTGTATCCTCGCCCCATCCTCCTTGAGCAGCTCCACCCGAAGCGGCGCGGCAAGCGGCGACGCCTGCACGAGAAAGACCGATCCCTCCCCCTGGGGAAGCACCTCACCCACATGATCCAGCGGCGCGTGGGGGCTTTCCTGGAGAACGAGCACAGGTGAAGAAACCCTGCTGCGGAAGGAACGCAACAGCTCCCGGTCGCGACAGAACCACAGGGCCGGGCGAAGCTCCACCGCACCGAGGAGGCTCCCGAGAATCACTTCCTCTTTGAGATAGACGTCGAGAGCACCTCCGTACAGCACTTTTTCCACCCGAGAAGGAGAAATGGGATCCGTGTAACGAAAATCCCTCGGAATGCCTCGGTGGTCGGTGAGAAGTACGGCACCGCGGAAACTGCCGCTCTCCTCTTCGACAAGCACATATCCCAGAACGACATCCACGGATTTCGCCACAAGCACGTCCCCTTTCGATTTCACGGTACCTCGATCCGTCGCCAAGACATCAGGCGTAGAAGTCGAGACCGTCCGATCCCCCTTGAGGCGTCTCCTCCTCTTCTGCCCCACTCCGGGGATTCCGGGGATTTCCGCCCTTCTTTCCGGATCCCCCGCCGCTTCGTCCTTCCTTGCGGGACTTCACGTTGTCGTCCGTGCCGCTTTCGTCGCTCTCCCTCACCTGGTTGTCCCTGGCCTCGGCCTCGGCGACGATCTCCGCTCTCTGCTGGTTCTGCAAGGGCGCAGAACCAGGATCTTTGGCGTTTTGCGCCTGCTGCTCCGTTTTCCAGATGGACGACACCGCATCAAGAGGTCGAATCATCCGGTCTTCACCCCCTGCCTTTCCTCACCTCAATTGTAGGGGCGCGCCTTCACCTCTCCGTCAATGAAGGAGAAGGCGATGAACTGCATGGTTTCCCGCACCAGATAGGTCAATCCCCGGATCGTCACGGAAACACCGGGATAAACGACTTTATGTACAAGGACACGCCCTTCAGTCTTGGTCTTGTCCATCTGGGATTCCAGGGCGGCCAATTTTTCCTTGGCGATCTTGAATTGAGCCTGGAGTTGAAACTGGGCTCTCGTAAGCTTCAGAAGAACCTGGCGCTTCGCGTCGTCCAGCTTGCCCAGGGATTCGACCTTCTTGAGATAGGACACGTTGGAAAGGATCTCCTGGAGTTTGGCGTCCAATTCCTTCACACTCCCCTGGAGAAGTGTCCTTTCCTCAAGCATTTCTGGAGGAAGCCCCACTACGACTTCCGTTCGGGTTCCCATCTCACTGCCGAGGATTTCGCACCGTACTTCCTGTCCTGCCTGGATCTTGCCGCCGACGATAAGTCCCTTCTTGCCTCCCATGGCATCCACGACACCCCGGGCGCCCACGTCGCTGTGCATGATGGCCTCATTCACGCTGATATCCTGGGCACTGCGAATCCAGCTCTGATCGATGTATCCGGCTTCGATTTTCCCCTTCGCCTGGATTTTGCCCCGATTCATGCCGCGCACACCGCCCCTGATGGCGATGTTTCCCTCGGCGGTGAGAAAGGCTCCCTCCACAACGCCGCCCACGACGATATTGCCTCCCGCGGTCACCTCGAATCCTTCCCGAACGGTGCCCTTCACGTGCACATCCCCGACGAATTGAATGTTTCCCGTGCTGTAGTCCACGTCACCGTGAACCTCAAAAACAGGGAGCACGGTGAACTTGTTGTCCCGTACCGTCACATGTCCGTCGATTCCGGCAAAAAGACGCAGGCCGTCCTCGGAAAGATACGTGTTCGTACCCGAGGGAATGTTTTTGTCCTTCACTTGACGCGCCTTGATGAGTTTCCCCAGCACACTCTGCCCGTCCCTCTGGGGAACGGGGGGGATCTTCTCAAGAAGCTCCTGCCCCTTCACCACGTTGACCACCGTGCCGAGTTCCTTCATGTCCACCCGGTTGTCGTCGATTTCTTTGGGTTTCGCGCCGTGCATCTCCACCTTGTAGACGAACTCCGCATCCTTCCCCTCCACCGGCGCGGTACCCGTGGCGGCTTCGGTCCACTTACCGTCGATTCTGGAGGAAACGAGGCGCTGGAGGACATCCTCTCTGATTCCGTGAACGACGCCGTACTCCTTGAGCGTCGTCTTCAATTCCTCCACCGTAGGCCAGGGTTTGCCCAAAGGCGGAAGGATTCTGATCTCCGCCGTGAGCGCATCTTCAGCGATGCGCACTCCCACCTGTGCCGCCCTGTCCAGTTCCGGGCGCCGGTCGGCAATGCGGACCGGTTCGCCGGGTTTCTCGTTCACGGCGCGCAAGACTGCATCGCCGTCGTACTCCTCGATCTCCCTGGAGCGAATGAACGCGACCACGTCCGCGAGCGCAACTTCCGCCGACGGCTCAATCAGAAGGTACACTCCGTCGGAAGCCATTTTCAACCGATATGGACGTGTTTCCACGTTCATCCCTCCTCAGAATGTCGCGAGAATGCCGCGAAGATACGCCAGCGCCTTGCCGTGGAGCTGGGAAACCCTGGATTCCGTCACCCCCAGAACAGCCCCGATCTCCTTGAGGGTCAAACCATCCCCATAATACAACGACAGAAGCAGGCGCTCCCGTTCGGGAAGCTTTTCCAGGGCACCCACCACCATTCGGAGTTCGTCCTCCTGTTCCAGCAATGCCTGTGCGGACAAGGCGTCATCGGGAAGAGAGGCCCCTCTTTCCACATCACCATCCTCCATAGGAACGACTTCGTCAAGGGAAACCACGTAACTCCTGCTCGCCACGTCCAGGAGTTCTCTGTACGCCGCATCATCCATGCCGAGTTCTCTCATGAGAAGACGGTCCTCCGCCCGACCGTGCGCCTGCAGAAGCTTCTCCGTCGCTCTCTCGAGCCGCTGGAGTTTTTCGCGTCCCGTCCGGGAGATCCAATCGTATTTCCGCAGTTCGTCCAGGATGGCGCCGCGAATCCTCGGAACGGCGAAAGTTTGAAAAGAGAATCCCCTCGACAAGTCGAATCGGTCAATGGCGTCGAGGAGCCCAAGGACTCCGAAACTGTAGATATCCTCGTAGTCGAGCCCGGGAGGCGGCGTCACCGCCATACGTCCCGCGACGAAACGCACCAGGGGAAGATATCTCGCGACGATGGCCTCCCGCAGAGGAGGCGTCGGTGTCTCCCTGTATTCTTTCCAAAGATGCGCATCGGTCCGCTGCTGTGCCTGTGTCATGGGAAAGCCACCTATTCCAGAAAGAAAAACCAGTACACGCCGAAGAGCAAAAGAAGCACCGCAGCGATGAAGAGTCCCACCTGAATGAAGAGCTTCATCGAGAGGATCGAACGGCGCAATACATCGTACTTCGAACTGTGAAGACGTATGCGATACGTGGGGGAGAGCTTCATGGCTCCCACGATCCCCTCGGAGATGCTCAGACGGACTGAGATATCTCCCGTGGGAAGGGGACGTACTTCCTCCACGGCGAACGCGGGCACGAGACCGCTCCGGGAGATGAGGCGCCCGATGAAACGCCCCAATCCCTGGGCCTGCTCGAAAGAGACCTCCACCACATCCCCGACGCGAAGCGCCGAGACGGGCTTACCGCGCACCGGATCGAGAACGGGAGCACAGAAGATCTTGATCTCTTCGATGCCGGACCGGCTTTCTTTGGGTGGCGGGCTCTCCTTCGGCTCCTCCTTCCGCTCTTCCTGTTTCTTCCCCAGAGGAGACATGTCGAGGCGAAGCCGGTTGAAACGCTCCATGTGAACATCCACGATAAATTCCACCCGGAACTGGTCGCTCAGGGACTCTTTCAACCTCGTGACAAAGGTTGCCATGGCATCGGAGGACTGAAAAAGAACGTTCATCGCCGTGGGAGTGAGAAGTGGCTCGAGAATGGACTGGGTCTTGCGGTACATCAGGCGATCGGGGAATGCGGAAATGCCGGTGAGAGCCGCCCGGACCGATTCCCAACTCGCCCTGGCGGTAAATCCCTGCGGAAGTTCATAGGTTCCAACCCAGACGACGCTGTCCACAATCGTCCCCGCATGTCCATCCGCGACGATGCAGAAACCACCGTTCACCTCGCCGCGGCGCCGCGCTTCGAACCGTCCCTTGATGGCAAGATAAGCCGGCGCCAGGGACTTGAGCATATCCCTCGCCTTGTCCGGATCTTTGTCCAACGTGGCCGCAGCAGCCTGGACATCCTCGGGGGAACAACGCAGCAGACGCGCCAGTTCCTCGAAAGAGATGCTTCCTCCTCCCCGGGCGTTCGAACCCGAATCGACCGTAGGGCTCTCTTCGGGGAAAGCGACCTCTGCCTCCGTGTCAACCGGCGGAAATACGGCAGCTGCGTCTTCGCTGTTGTGGGCGGGCGTGGCGTTTCTTTCCGCATCGACCATACCACGGATCCTCCTGGCTGTCGCCTCGAATGCATCGATTTCGTTCAGATTTCTTTCGTGCCGGTGCCGAGAACTTTGACGGTCAATGTCCACTGGGGCACGGCGAACTCGATGCTGCGTCCCTTGTTTCCTCCGGTGTCCTCGGCGATGAGAGGGATTCTGTGCTGTTCAAGCCATTTTTTCGTCGCCTCGATGTTTCGCGCACCCACGGCAAGAAGTCCCGACTCCTTTCCCGGAACAGAGAACATCTGAGCCCCTCCGGCGATCTTCGCCTGAAGATTCGTCGGGAGAGCGCCGAGGGAAAGCAATTCCTGCAACAATTTCGGAACCGCCGTGTCGGCGAACTTGCCCGGCTTCGGGACGCTTTTGCTCTCCCTGCTGTCGGGAAGCATGATGTGCGCCATTCCCGCCACCTTGTTCTTCGGATCGAAGATGACAAGACCGATGCAGGACCCGAGTCCCAACGTCACGAGTACGGAGGGGTGTTTGACGGCAACGAGATCCGCCATGCCGACGTGAATGGTCTGAGCCATTCTCAACACACCCCCAGCTTCTCCAGGAGCACGGCGAGCGCTCCCGGATCCGGCACCATGATGACGTTGCCTCGGATCTCCTGCTGCACATCCATCACCTGAAGAGTCGTCTTCACAATGACGGCGGTCTCTCCCATGACACCGAAGATGGAGGCCACCACATCCATGATGGCCCCGAGCATGTCGTGCGCCACCGAAGGCACCGAGGCCGGGAGAACGTAGCCGGTCATCATGGAGATGGCATTCAGAAAAGCGCCGAGGATGATGTTTCCCACCTCGGAAAGGGCGCTGTCCCGCATCTGTATCTGCACGTCAGGATCCATGCCGCTGATGTCCATGGAGAGCAACAGGTCCGCAAGCCCCTGCGCTTCCTCCTCTTCCATGACGAAGATCAGATTGCAGGAAAAATCACCCTCCGCACGGATGAGCACGGCACAGACCTGAGCTTCCGGAGAGCCGTACCGGAAGGGGATATCGTAAATCGACACGAGATCCGCCACGGGGACCTCCATGTCCACCGCTCTCCCCAGGAGCTGGGAGAGCGCGGTGGCGGCGTTCCCCGCTCCGATGTTCCCCACCTCCCGAATCGCGTCGAGCTGTAGTGTGGAGAGTTCGAGTTCTTCCCACTCCATGGGGATTCTCCCGCTCAACGACCGTGCAGGGATGCCACGTCGAGGATGAGAGCAACGTTTCCGTCGCCCAGAATCGTCGCTCCGGCCATTCCCCGTACCTTTGCCAGGAGCTTTCCGAGGGGCTTGATGACGATTTCCTGTTGCCCCACGAGTTCGTCCACGATGAAACCGATCCGGGTCCGCCCAGACCGGACCACCACCACAGGATGTTCCTCGATGGCCTCGCGGTTCACTTCCGTTCCGAGGATACCCGCGAGATCCTTCAGTGAAAGAATCTCACCCCGTACGTTGGTCACGGGAGTTCCGTGCACGTACTTGATGTCATCCTTGTTCACCAGAAGCGTCTCCTCCACGTTTTCCAGGGAGATGGCGTACGTTTCGTCCCCGACGCGAATCAGCAGGGCGAGGACGATGGCCAAAGTAAGAGGAAGGCGGATGAGGACTCTTGTTCCCTCTCCGACCTTGCTCTCGATCTGGAACTGTCCTCCAAGGGACTCCACCTTGCTCTTCACAGCATCCATGCCGACACCGCGACCGGAAAGATCCGTCACTTCCTCGGCGGTGCTGAAGCCCGGCAGAAGCACAAGGCGGATAAGCTCCTCGTCGGTCATGCTCTGCGCTTCGTCGCGGCTGATGATCCCTTTTTCCAGGGCCTTGGCGCGGATCTTCGCCGGGTCGATACCCTTCCCGTCGTCACGGACCTCGATGATGACGCCGTTGCCTTCCTGATAGGCGGCGATGTAGACCTCACCCTCCCGAGACTTCCCCATGCGCTTCCGGTCTTCGGGACGTTCGATGCCGTGGTCCAAACAGTTCCGGATGAGGTGCACCATGGGATCGCCGATCTCGTCGATGACCGTCCGGTCGAGTTCCGTCTCCTTCCCTTCTATGGTGAGACGGACTTCCTTGCCCATGTTTTTCGACAGATCTCGCACGAGCCTGGGAAAGCGATCGAAGACGAAGGAAACAGGGACCATGCGCAACTTGGTCACCAACTCCTGGATCTCCCCGGAAATGCGCCCCAATTGCGAAAGCGGTTCCTCGAAGGCCTTGAGTTTTGCCTCCATGGCCAGGCGTTCGATGCGGGCACGACCGATGACAAGCTCCCCCACTAGGTTCATGAGTTTGTCGAGACGTCCGATATCCACTCGAACGGTTCTTCCCGTCCTTTTCACCGCCTCCGTCGCCTGAGCCCTCGCCGTTTCCGCCCCGGAATCGCGCTCTTCCGATCCACCCTCCGCCTCCTCGCTCCGCACCAGCTCCAGGAGGTTTTGAGAATCCGACGCGGCTTCCAACGCCTGGTGCCCTTCCAGCCTGGTCATCTCCACCGTTCTCACCTCGCTGATGTTCGAGAGGGCCTGTTGCACCTTGTCGGGAAGTTCATGCGTGGCCATGCAGAGGATGAACGCTTCGTCGAAAGCCTCTTTCTCCAACTCCTCCACGGGAGGAACCGTTCTGATGATCTCGCCGAGTTCACCGGCCCTGGAGACGACCATGTACGCCCTGGCCGCCTTGAGCATGCATCCGGCATCCAGAACGACTCGTATTTCGAAAACGTCCATCCCCTGTTCCTTGGCCTCGAGAACCCATTCCCGCTCCTGGTCGCTCATGACGGCACGCTTCTCCGCCTCCTCCTTTCCCGGTGCGGTCTTTCCACTCTCTCCCACAGCGGAAATCCTGGCGTGGAGGGCCTTTGGAAGAGACTCGCCCTCTGGGGTGTGGTCGTCACCACCTCCGCGAACGGCTTCCACCATGGCAGTCAAGGCATCCAGGCATTTGAAGAGAATGGAAATATCCTCGTCATGCAGCGCGAATTGCCCCTTCCGAACCAGATCAAGCATATCCTCCATGGCATGCGTCAGGTGAGCCATGACCTCGAACCCCATGGTGGAGGACATGCCCTTGAGTGTATGAGCTATCCGGAATATCTCGTTCACGCACCCGTCATCGCTGCGTGATTTTTCCAGCGAGAGAAGAAGGTCGTTGAGATTCTGGAGATTCTCCGTCGACTCGTCGAGAAAGGCCCCCAAATACTGACTCATGTCCATGTTCGTCATCGCCATCGTCCTCCACCCGGAAAGAATTTGCGGATCATTCCCTCACCATTTCCTTCAGCGCACCGGCGATATGATAGAGCGGCAATTGCCGGTGGACGATGCCCGCTTCAGCAACCGCACGAGGCATTCCGTAGACGACACACGTCTCCTGGGATTCGGCCAGAATCGTCGCCCCCTTGCCGTACATGGCCCTGGCACCGTCCGACCCGTCCCGTCCCATTCCCGTGAGCACGACCCCGATCGACGCTCCTCCGAAAACATCCGCAACACTCAGGAACAACAGATCCGCCGCAGGTTTCACGGATTTCACCGGAGGCCCGTCGGAAAGTCGGCACACCGCCTGCCCCGGCGCTCCTTCCAACAACAAGTGCTTTCCTCCGGGAGCGATGACGGCGCACCCCCCTTCGAGACGAAGGCCGTCATATCCTTCCATGACCCGAAGAGCACTCAGGTCGTTGAGCCGCTGCGCGAACGAGGCGGTGAATCCCTCCGGCATGTGCTGCACGATCACCAGGGGAATCGGAAATGTCGCCGGAAGTTGCGGAAGAATTTCCTGAATCGCCCGTGGCCCTCCCGTCGAGGACGCAACGGCCACGATCTGGGGCGACCGCGATCGGGAAGATATGGGTTCCTGAAAAATTTCCCTCTCCCTTCTGGAAACGACCGGCGTTTTTCGAACAAGCGTACCCACGTTCGCCTCGCTCGCTCCGATAACCTTCTGACAGAGCTCCGCCGCTACTCTGTGCATATCCAGCGAGATCGTTCCAGAGGGTTTGGTGACGAAATCCACCGCTCCCGCGGACAACGCTCTCATGGTCACATCGGCACCCTGTTTCGTGAGACTGCTCACCATCACCACAGGAGTCGGACGCACGCGCATGAGTTCCTCGAGAAATTGCAGGCCATTCATGCGGGGCATTTCCACATCGAGCGTGATGACGTGCGGCGTGAGATTTCGGACCTGTTCGAGAGCATCCCTTCCGTCCCTGGCACGCCCCACTACCTCGATGCGGGAATCCGCCGCGAGGAGGTCTCCGATCACCTTGCGCATGAAGGCCGAATCATCGACGACAAGTACGCGTATCCGCCGTTCGCTCATGTTCTCCTCACCGTTTGACCAACTCCTGCTGACGAATGAACTCCTGCAGATGCTTCTCCACCAGACGCGGCAGGAAATCGAATTCGACACCCATTTCGTGCTGCCCCGGCTCCTTGGACGGAGGCAGCCACACGACCTTCCCGATCATGTGGAACACTCCCTCCGGAAGAGGAAGCACGAAGACACAATGTTCATCTTTTGTGATAGCACGATCTCCGGCGTACTGCAACCTCGCACCGCCGAGACTCACGTCAAGGATCTTGCCCTGCCTCCATATCTCCCGCAGAGGCGACGCTTCCTCCCTGTCGAGGTTGAAAAAGGACGTCCTCAGGAGACAGGAAACGCGCAGAAACCGCCGTCGCTGCACTCTTTCGAAATCTCCGAAACACCGTGCCCAGAGAATCGGCAACGATCGGCTCAAATCGCTCCGCAACGCGACGACCCTGGCAAGAAGAGGCGCGCGCTCATGTTCGAAATAGACGGAGAAGACAAGATCCCGATAAACAGGCAAGAGCCCTCCTTTTCGGAGAGGGTGGGCGAGGCCGATCGCGCCGTCCTCTTCCACATGTTCGAGAAGCGACGCGTAATGCCCCTTGTAGAGCCCCGCACCGATCCGGATGTCCGCCCTGCACCCCACACGGTTTTTCAGCAGTGCAAGGAGCTCCGCCAGACCGTTTCCCGCATCGCCCACGCTAATCCCTCAATCCGAGGCGACGGGTCAAACGGAAGAGAAATGCCTTGACACCTCGCCCCTGGCGTCCTTCGTCGGAATCTCGGACAACCGTTTCGACACGCGCGAGGCGCCCCGCGATTCCCGCCAGGGACAGAGAAGCCTTGCAGGTCGGAAACGCTTCGAAGAAAGGTTGTCTCAACTGTACCGCCTCCCGCACTTTCTTGTCCCAGGGAATATAGCCCACATAGGGAACGGGGATACTCAGGAACTGATTGGCCGCCATCTGGATGCGCTCCGCCACGGCGGCCGCCTCTTCCTCGGACATGGCCATGTTCACGAGGAGATTCACGTCAAGGCTGCCGGCGGCGTTCAGCGCCAGGGATTTGAGGACGCCGTAGGCGTCCCGGATCGCCGTCGGCTCGGGCGTGGTCAAAAGCACCGTCGTGTCCGACGCGAGGGCAAAGGAAAGAATGTTTCGGTGAATGCCCGCGCTGGTATCCACGAGAAGAACATCGACACGCCCCTCAAGACCGTTCAGTTTGTCGATGAGCGCCAATTGTCGCGTCTGATCGAGGTCGGCGAGCTCCTGCACGCCGGCACCTCCGGGAATGATGAGCACGTCCTCCTTCACGGTGACGATGACGTCCTCCAGCTCCCGCATCCCCCTGATGACATGACTGAGATTATACTTGGGCATCATGCCGAAGAGGATGTCCACATTGGCGAGACCGAGATCCGCGTCGAGAATGGCCACCCGAATCCCCATGTTGTTCATGGCGAGCGCGAGGTTCACGGAAATATTGGTTTTTCCGACTCCGCCCTTGCCGCTGAGGACAGCGATAGTGCGCATTCCCTTGCCTCGGGATGCTCCGCTCGACTGGCCCGAGACGAGAGAACGCAATTCCGTCGCCTGATCGAGAAGTTCTCCCCGAAGAGGTGGATTTCCGTTCGCCCCCTCCTGAAGGAGAAGGCCTCCCGTCGTTTCCCGTCGTACCTGTTCCATGCGGGGGGAACTTCCCGAAAGAGGCGGCATCTGTTTAGCGGCCAACACGATCACCTCCGACGAGGAGTCTTGCGATCCGCTCCGGCTGCGCGACCTCAATGTCGTTGGGCACATTCTGTCCCGTGGTGACGAAAGAAATGGGACGGTCGAAGTCGAGAACGGCATTCATCAGATTTCCGTAGGTCAGCGTTTCGTCAAGTTTCGTGAAGAGAAGGCAGGAAACGGGAACCACACCCATTCTGTCGATTACGTCCAGCATATCTCCGTACTTCATGTTGGCGGACATGACGAGGTGTACCGCCTCGGGACGATAGGATTCGTAAAGGCCGCAGAGTTCGTCGAGACGCTTGCCGTCCCGCTGACTTCGCCCCGCCGTATCCATGAGGATAAGATCCATCTCTTCATGTTTCTGCAACAGCGACGGAATTTCCTCCGGTTCGTAGACGACCTCTATGGGAATACCGAGAATGCGGGCGTAGGTGCGCAATTGCTCCACCGCCGCGATGCGGTAGGTATCCGCCGTCAGAAGAAGCACACGCTTTTTCTCCCAGAGGGAATGGATGGCGGCGAGCTTGGCGATGGATGTCGTCTTTCCCACTCCCGTAGGACCGATGAACATGACCTTCTTTCCCGACATGGCCGTGAGAGGATCCGACCCTACCACGGGAATCCGTTTCTCCAGCCAGACCGCGAAGGATTTGCCGGATCCTTCCTTCCTGAAGGTCCGGGCGAGCGTCCGGGCGTGCTGGATATCCACATCCATATTCGCGAGGAGCCGGGCATTTTCGTCCCCCTCCTCTTCGCCACCCGGGAGAGGCGCACGGCTTTCGCGCCGCTCTTCAAGCCGGGACAGCACCGTCTGCAGGGACGCGTGAATCGCCTCCACCTGCTTTCGAAGATCGGGATCCTCGGAAGGAACCGTCTCCGGGGACATGGGGGGGCGCACAAGAGGCTCCGCTCCCCTGGAGGTCGGACCATAGGTGGCGGCGGCAAGTGTCCTTGCCTGGGTGGACAGGTCCAGTCGGACATTTTCGTTTGCAAGACCGGTAAGGTGCGTCACCTCGGAGGCGACAAAGGGATCCGCCGGAGCGGAAGCCGCATTTCCCTGGGATTCCCTGGCGAGCGTCCCCTTCACGGCCTGTTTCACTTCGAGCAGTCGCTGAAAAGCGAGAATCCGCTCCTTGGCGTCCTCCGACGCGGATGAGTCCGTCCGCTCGTCCTCGAAGAGGCCGGCGGTGACCGAGAGCATCTTCTTTCGGAAGAGCCCGAGAAAACCTCCCCGCTTCACGGTACGGGTGGAAAGGATGACCGCATCCCGTCCGAGCCGTTCGCGTGCGATGGCGAGGGCTTCCGCATCATCCTTGGCATCATAGACAATTTGCCGTATCAAGCGCACCTACTCCACCATCCCCACGGATTTCAGTTGCACCCCCTGAGCCACTTCATTATAGGATACCACAGCTACCTGCGATAAGGTTCCCTCAAGAATTCTCCGAACCACAAGCCGTACTTCGGGATGCACGAGCAACACCGGAACGTGCCCGGAAAGAGCCTGCTGTTCCGCAAAACGGGAGACGGCGGTGATGAGCTGTTGCATTTCCTGAGGATTCATGGCAAGGTTCCACCCCTGCACGAGGTCCCCGTGAATGGACTCTTTCACCCGCTTTTCCCACCGGGGTGAAAGAGTTCCCACGGTGAGCGTCCCCTCCCTGTCCTGGAGCCTGAGGGTAATGACCCGGGCAAGGGATTCGCGAACTCTCTCGGTGAGAAAATCCACGCTCCGGGAGATTCTCCCGAAATCCGCAAGAGCTTCGAAAATGCTCACCAGGTCCCGAATGGGGATCTGTTCCCGGATGAGATTCTGCAACACTTTTTGAATCTCGCCCAGCCCGAGGGCACCCAAAAGCTCCTCCACTGCAGCGGGATGGGATCCTTTGACGAGGTCGACAAGCTTCTGCACTTCCTGTCGGGTGAGCAGATCCGCTCCGAAGCGCTTGATGCTCTCGGAAATGTGGGTAGCCAACACGGAAGGCGCGTCAACCACCGTGTATCCCGCCATCTCCGCCTGATCCCGCAGCTCCGGCGTGATCCACACGGCGGGAAGACCGAAGGCGGGCTCCGTGGTAGGAACGCCCACGAGCGTCTCTTCGCTGCCTCCGGTATTCATAGCGAGATAGTGGTCGGGAAGCAGTTCACCCCGCCCGACCTCGCCCCCTTTGACGAGGATGAGATATTCCGTGGGTTTAAGCTGGATGTTGTCCCGTATGCGGATGGGGGGCACCACGAGCCCCAAATCCATGGCCATCTGCCGCCGGATCGTGCCGATTCGCTCCAGCATATCGCCACCCTGGGCGGGATCCACCAGAGGAATCAGGGCATAGCCGATCTCCACTTCCATGGGGTCCACCGTCAGCAGAGGCAGAACGTTCTCGGGCCCCGGAGCGGGACCCGCCTTTTCGCCCCCCTCAGGGGCGGGCCCACCCGGAGCGGGGGCGCCTCGGCCTCCTTTGCGGGGAGAAGGTTTTCCCGTTGTTTCGGCCTGCACCAGATCCTCCCGGTAAATCCGGTACCCCAGAAACGCCAAAGAGATTCCCAGAAACGCGAAGGGGACCGTGGGGAGCCCGGGAATGACGGCAAGCCCGAGCAGCATGGCGGACCCGATCCAGAGAGGACGGTGGTAGCGGGTGAGCGTGGCCACGATATCCTGGCCGAGATTGGATTCCCCCGCGGCACGGGTGACGATGATGCCCGTGGCGGTAGAGAGGAGAAGCGAGGGGATCTGGGCTACCAGTCCGTCTCCGACGGTGAGGAGGCTGTAGGTGCCGAGAGCCTGAGCCGTGTCCATTCCCCGCTGGAAGACGCCGATGCCCAATCCTCCGAGAATGTTGATCACGGTGATGATGAGTCCTGCGATGGCATCCCCCTTCACGAACTTGGAGGCACCGTCCATCGCCCCGTAGAAATCGGCCTCCCGTTGGATCTCCGCCCGACGCTTCCGGGCCTCTCCCTCCTCAATAAGCCCAGCGTTGAGATCCGCATCGATGGCCATCTGCTTGCCCGGCATGGCGTCCAGGGTGAAGCGCGCCGCCACTTCGGCCACCCGCTCCGCACCCTTGGTGATAACGATGAACTGGATGATGACGAGGATAAGGAAAACGACGCCGCCCACGACATAGTTGCCGCCCACCACGAAGTTTCCGAAGGCGGAGATCACTTCCCCCGCGTAGCCCTGGAGAAGGATGAGCCGCGTGGTGGACACGTTCAGCGCAAGGCGGAAGAGAGTCGCCATGAGAAGGATGGTGGGAAAGGCGGCGATCTCCAGCGCCCTCTTGACGTAGAACGTGGTAAGAAGAATCACCACACCGAAGGTGATGTTCATGGAAAGAAGGATGTCCAGCAGCGCCGTCGGAAGCGGAATGATCATCATGCCTACGATGAGCACGACGAGGAGCGCCATTCCTATATCCGCGTATTTCAGCATCGTCTTGAGTCCCGCTTCCTGTTCGGAAACATTCGCCATGGCCCGCAACTCCCGTTTGTCGGATTGGTATCGCCTCTTCTGTATCCGTGCTCCGCTACTCGTTCTCCTTTCTGTTTTCGCCAGTCTCCCGCGGATTCCTTACGGCACTTTTTCGGAGAGTGCGAAAACAGGAGCACTGCTGACAGCTTCATCCAGGGAATTATCTCTTCTTTTTCAGAGTTCCCTTCATTTTTTCGCCTTCAGTTTATAAACGAAGGCCAGCACTTCCGCAACACCCTTGTAGAGAGTTTCCGGAATGATCTCCCCCACATCCGCCGCCTCGAAAAGAGCACGTGCCAGAGCACGATTTTCCACGATGGGGACGTTGTGTTCCTGGGCAATTTCCCGAATGCGCCTCGCCAGAACACCTTTTCCTTTGGCGACCACACAGGGCGCGTCCATCACCTGTCGCTCGTACTGGATGGCCACAGCGAGCGTCGTGGGGTTCGTGATGACCACATCCGCCTTCGGCACCTGTGCCATCATGCGTCGCCGGGCCAGTTCCCGCTGCCTCTGACGTATACGCTGCTTGACCTTGGGATCGCCTTCCATCTGCTTGTATTCGTCCTTGATCTCTTTCTTGCTCATCCGGATGGACTTCTCGAAATCCCACCTCTGGTACGCGTAGTCGAAGGCGGCGATGACAAACAGCAGAAGGGCCATGCGCAGCGCGAGCCACCAGATCTTCTCCGTCACCACGCTCAGTCCCTGAAGATAGGGAAACTTCATCGCCAGAGCGATGCTCTCCAGTTCCTTCCTCAGGGCGAGATAGAGAACCAACCCGAGGAGCAACGCCTTGAGAATACCCTTGGCAAGCTCCACGAGAGAGCGGAGCGAGACAATCTTTTTCAGACCCGAGATGGGGTTCAGACGACTCAGCTTCGGGATCAACGGCTTGACGAAGAGAAAAAGTCCCACCTGGTAAACCGCCGTGGCGGCCCCCGCAAGCCCGCAGAGCAATCCAAAGGGCAACCACGTGAACAAAAAGACCTTGAGGAAATCCCTGGCGAGTGCCTGCACCCATCCTTCCCGGCCGATCTGCTCCCCCGACATGAATCGCCAGGTCTCCACGAAAAACCCCTTCAGGGAGGCGACCCACCAGAGCGAGAAAGCGAACACCGCCAGAAGCCCCACGAGGATGACCGCCGCCGCACCCAGATCCTGGCTGCGGGCAACCTGCCCTTCCTCGCGGGTCTTCTGCCGCTTCCTGGGCGTCGCCGGCTCGGTTCGCTCTTCGGCAAAAAGCTGCAGGCGAAACGTCCGCATGCGTCGAAGCCCTACCGCCAGACCTGGAGTATTCCCAGAGCGGTCTCCACCACGCGCTCCACCTCTCCGTGGATGAGATCGATGGACATGGGAAGCACCACCATAAGGAGAAAGAATCCGAGCGCCACCTTCAGCGGCAGCCCGAGCACGAAAATGTTCATCTGCGGTACGGTCCTCGCCACGAAGCCCAATCCCACGTCGGCCAGAAGCAGTGCTCCAAAGAAAGGCAGGACCATGCGCATGGCAAGGACAAGCGCTCGCTGCATCCAGAGCCCCAGCCCCGGGTCCAGCGGAAACGCCAGGGACGGGACACCGAGAGGGGCGAGGCACAGGCTTTCTCCGGCGGCGCGCACCAGCAGCAGGTGTCCGTTCCAATGAAAAAAGAACCAGAGCCCCGCGAGAAACTTGAACTGCTCCACCACGGAGACCTGGACCTCGGAAAAAGGGTCCAGCACGTTTGCCATGCCGAAGCTCATCTGCATCCCCACGATACGTCCCGCCATCTGCAACGCATAGAGCGGAAGGCTTCCGAAAAAACCCAGCGCCGCACCGAGAAGATATTCCCGTGTGGAGGCCGTCACAAGACCGCCTATGGTGAGTATCGGCTCCGGGGAAGGGAGTTCCAATGCGGCGGGAAGGGCGAAGAGCGCGAGCAGAAAGGCGAGCCACAGTCGAACCTGAATGGGAAAAGCCGACGCGGCGAAGGCGGGCGCCACGGTGAGAATTCCCAGAAAGCGGAGGCTCACGAAAAAATACAGTCCCAGCAGGAGAAGCTGCGGCTCCGCGAAGATCATTGAACGAACCGATGCAGGTTCCCCAGCAGGAACTTCGCCATGTCCCCCACCTTTCCGAAGATCAGGGGACCGAAGAAGACAATGCTGACGAGCACCGCGATGATCTTGGGAATGAAGACCAGTGTCTGCTCCTGAATGGATGTGGCGGTCTGGAGAATCCCGATCACAAGTCCGATCCCCATGGCGACAAGAAGGATCGGAAGGGCCGACGTGAGCGTCACCCATACCGCCTGCTGCAGCGTATCGTACATGTTGAGAATCTCCACGGCCCTTCTCCTTTCCCGTCTCAGCGGAAACTCGTCACGAGACTCGCGATGACCAGGTTCCACCCGTCGGCGAGGACGAAAAGAAGCACTTTGAAGGGAAGTGATATGAGCATGGGAGGAAGCATGATCATCCCCATGGCCATGAGAACGCTCGCCACGATCATGTCTACCACGACGAAGGGGACGAAAACGACCACGCCCATCTGAAACGCCGTCTTGAGTTCACTCAGAATAAACGCGGGAATGAGGACGCGGAGGGGAACATCATCGGCATTGTTCGGACGGGGCAGTTCCGCCATGGAAACCATGAGGGACAGCTCCTGCTCTCTCGTCTGGCGAAGCATGAAATCCCGAAGAGGCGTCACGACGCCCTGCATGGCCTCCCTCGCCGACATGCGTCCGTCCATGTAGGGAGAGAGTGACGTGTCGAAGATGCGCTGCCACACGGGTGACATGGTGAAAAGGGTAAGGAAGAGCGCGAGCGTAACGATGACCTGGTTCGGCGGCATTTGCTGGAGACCGAGGGCATTCCGCACAAACCCCAGCACCACGAGGATGCGCGTGAAGCTCGTGAGCATGAGGACAATGGCCGGAGCCAGGCTCAGAACAGTGAGAAGGGCGAGAATCTGCAGGGAAAGCACCACGTCCTGGGGCGATTCCGCACCTCGAATGCCCAACTGGAGCGTGGGAATGGGCATGTCCGGCAAAGGCGGCTCCGCCCAGGCCGCTCCCGCGGCAAGAACGAGAAGAAATGCTCCCGCCGCGAGCATACCCCTGGTCAGGGTCGAAGTTGATCCTTTCCGACACACGAGCGCTCCCACTCCTCTCTGCTCCACCGACCCACGACGACGCTTCCGCTCTTCGAGCTGAGAACGGCGATCACATCGGGACCGCAGGCAAACACACGCACGACATCCCGTCCCAGGGGCAACATGGCCAGCATTTCCATTCCCGCAGCTTTGCGCAGGACCGTCCTGGGTGCGAAACGGACAAGAAGATACCCGCAAAGGGCCAACAGCCCCAACGCTAAACCTATGCGAAGCAGATACCCCGTCAGGTCGGTCCCGGCTCTTTCATCGGCAAACGCCGGCGTCGCCAGGAAAAAAACAACAGCGAGGCCTTTCGAAAGGGACTGACCTCGCTTCACGCACTGTGTTCGCCTGCCGGAAGAAGTGGACATGTTCCTCAGGAGATGGCCTTGCTCAACGCCTCCAGAACCCGGTCCGGCTGAAAGGGCTTGACGATGAAGTCCGCCGCTCCCGCCTGAATCGCCTCAATGACCATCGCCTGTTGCCCCATGGCGCTGACCATGACGACTTTCGCTCCGGGATGAGCCTTCTTGATTTCCTTCACCGCCGTGATGCCGTCCATCTCGGGCATGGTGATATCCATGGTCACCACATCCGGTTTGACCTCGTTGAACTTCTCCACCGCGACTTTCCCATTCTCGGCCTCGCCAACGACCTCGAAGCCGTTCTTCACGAGAATATCCTTGAGCATCATCCGCATGAACGCCGCGTCGTCCACAATCAATACCTTCGCACCCATTGGCAGATTCTCCCTCCCCGCAAGGTAGTCCGCAGACTAAATGCCCATGGACCGGATGCGTTCCGCACGACTGACGATCTCGGTAATGCGGACACCGAAACTCTCGTCGATGACGACCACTTCGCCTCTCGCCATCAACTTTCCGTTTACGAGAACATCCACCGGCTCTCCGGCCATCTTTTCCAATTCTACCACGGATCCGGGAGTCATGTTGAGCACTTCGCCGATCGTTTTCCTCGTCCTCCCCAATTCGACGGTAACACGAACGGGAATGTCGAGAATGAGTTCCAGATTCGCCGGAACGGACGCTCCCAGATCCTGCTGCAGCGGCATGAACTCCGCCGGACGCACATCCACTTGGGGTGTCACGGGAATGCCGCGGGGAGGAAGAGGTGCACCGACCGGCGACGGTGAAACCGCCGCTGCCGCAGGCCGTGAAGGCTGGGGCGTGGCCGCCTGAGGTTGGGGCGCCGCGCGGGATGGTTCCGGAGCGGGAGGCGCAAGTGCCTCTTGAATGCGCTTCGCCAGAAGCTGCGCCACGGAGACGGGAAGCAGCAACCACAGATCGAAGGCACCGACGTCGCTCACGTCCACGGCGGTCTTGACACCCCAGACCATTTCCTCAGGGCCCCTTCCCTCAAGGGGAAGCCAACTTCCCTCCTTCAGCGCACCGGAGGCCCCGGAAGGAACGAGACGTTGTCCCTTCAACAGGCCGCTCACATTCGTGAAGGCCGAGCCGATCACTTGGCTGAGCCCCTCCTGGGACGCACTCAAGTAGAGATCGTTCGCCTCGGCGGGAAGCTCTTTTCCATCGCCTCCCATCATGAGATCAGCAAGGGACATGGCTCCCCGCTCGGAGAGCACGATCGCCGCAGGAGCGTTCTCCAACCCGTCGCAGGCAAGGGTGTACAGAAACACGCGACCCGTTCCGTCGGCTCTTTCCGGCATCTCCCGCTGCGGGAACGTTTCCATCCCCGCGACGGAAGCCGCGACGCCACGACCGGCGAGCATACCCACCACGTTGCCCGCCGCATTGGCGAAGATACCCGCCACCTCGCCGAGCACGTCCTGATCCTCGGGACTGAGGTCGCCGCCTGCGGCATCCGCAGAGACGGCGGGAGCACCGCTCAGCAACGCATCAATTTCATCTTGACTCAGGAGTTCGTCCACCACGGCCTACTCCTCCTCTCTCTGGGCCTCGCCGGAAAGCACTTCTGTGACCTTCGCGGCGTAGGCGCCGTCGACGGTTCCCGGAGAAGCGTAGAATTTAACACGATTGCCCACCCGGAGCCCGAGAGGATCTCCCCTCGTTCCATCCAGGCGGATCACGTCTCCCTCCTGAAGCTGCATGACATCCTGAAGACTCAGAATGGAATGTCCGAGTTCCAGCGCCACGGGCACGACAACGGCGTTCAGACGGTTCTTCAGGGCTTCCCGGACACCCTGGATGTCCTTGCGTCCCGTGCTGGCGAACCAGTGCTGAGAACTCAGTTTGTCCACCATGGGCTCCATGACGATGTAGGGCACGCAGAGGTTGATCATTCCCTCCGTCTCGCCCACCTGGACCTTGAGCGTCACGAGAAGCACCATGTCCGTCCCGGGGCAGATCTGCACGAAAAAGGGATTGCTCTCCATGCTGTCGAAACGGAAACGTACGTCCACGACGGTGCTCCAACTTTCCTCCAGCAGTTCCAGCATGCGGAGAAGCACCCGCTCGACCACGGTCCGCTCGATGTCCGTCAGTTCCCGGGCCTTCCGGAGAGGCTCTCCCTTGCCGCCCAACATACGATCGATGATACTGAAGACCAGGTGAGGATTGAGTTCCATCACCGCGTTTCCCGTAAGAGGGTACATCTCCAGGATGGCGATGGTGGTGGGCTGCACGAGAGAACGGACGAATTCATCGTAGGCGAGCTGATCCACCGAGACCACCTCGGCGGAGACCATGGCGCGCACCATGGTGGACAGAGCCGTGGTGACCTGTCGTGCGAAGGATTCGTGAATCATCTGAATGGCCCGGAGCTGGTCCTTGCTGAACTTGTCCGGACGCCGGAAATCGTAGAGTTTGATCTTGTCTTCCCGGGCGCTCTCGGATATGGCCTCCAAATCGACACTGCCACTGCTCAGTGCGCTGAGCAACGCATCGATTTCGCTCTGGGAAAGTACTTCAGGCACCACGTCTCCTCACCTCCTCGGAAAGCGGATCACTGCACGATGAGATCGTCGAAGAGCACCCTCGAAACCGCGGGTTGCCCCTTGACGAGGGGCATGAGCGCATTGAGCCGGCGCTTCACGTCCTGCGCGAACTCGAGAACCCCTTCGGCGGTACGAAGATCGTCGTAGCGACGATCCTTTCCGACGAGGATGACCTCGTTGCGCATTCTGCTGAGCCACCCCGGATCCGCCACGAGAGCGAGGGACTCCTGGGAGGTGACCTCCAGAGTGATGGTCGTGCGCAGCACATGAGGTTCCTTGTCCGCGAGATTCACGGTGAACTCCCCAAGGCGCACCGTCGGTCCCGGAGGCAGCCCCTGGCTGCCGGGAACGACATCAGGCTGGGAGAAGAACTTCAGTCCCACGAAGATGCCGCCGCCGATACCTGCGAGAAGAACCACCACACCCACAACGATGAGGACGATCATTCGTTTCATGCAGAAACCTCCCCTTGGGGGAAAATTGGCGTCACTGTGAGAATTGGGAGAGAAGCACCACGTCTACGCGCCGATTCAGCGCCCGATGCTCGTCCGTATCGTTCGGCACCAATGGCCGGTACTGCCCGAACCCCACGGCCTGAAGGCGCTTCGGGTCGATTCCCACGTTCTCTCCGAAGTAGGAGACCACCGCGGCCGCCCGGGCGGCGGAAAGCCCCCAGTTGTCACCGAAGACACCTCCCCGCAACGGCACCGAATCCGTATGTCCCTCCACGGCGATGGGGGGCTGCACATCCTTCAGAATCATGCCGATCTTCGCGAGCAGCCGCTTCCCCTCGGGGCGGATCTCCGCGCTTCCGCTGGCGTAGAGTACCTGTTCCGTCATGGAGATGGTCACACCCCGCTGGTCGACCCGGACGGTCACTTCACCCTCCAGTCCCTCCTCCCGAACGAGTGTCTGGACCCGACGTGCCACATCGAGGATGTCCTGAGTTTGTTTTCGGACCTCGCCGGCGTCCACTCCAACATGGGCCTGGAAAATCTGATCGTCCGGCTGTGTCGTCTTGCCCCCGGGAAGCACACCGATGGCTCCCTGGAAGGAAAGGATGAGTTTCTGGAATTTCTGCACATCCAGCGTAGAGAAGGCGAAGAGGAACACGAAGAACGTCAGGAGCAACGTCACCATGTCGCCATAAGTCGTGAGCCAACCTTGGCTGATGGTCTCCTCCTGTCGTTTTCTTCTCGCCATGCTCCGTCATCCCCTTTCCGAACCCGGGCGCGAAAAAACCACTCTCACGCCGCCTCGTCCTTGTCCTTCTTCTTTGATTCCTCAAGCAGCAAACGCATCACCGGCGGCAGGAAAACCTTGAGCTTCTCCTCCACGATGCGCGGATTTTCTCCGGCCTGGATCGAGAGCACCCCCTCCACCATGAGTTCCCGGGAGAGCACTTCCTGGGCGGTGCGCACGCCGAGCTTCTTGGACATGGGAAGGGCGATGACGTTGGCGATGAAGGAGCCGTAGAACGTGGTGATGAGGGCCACGGCCATGCCGGGCCCCAGTGCGTTGGGATCGTCCAGGTTCTTGAGCATCAGGATGAGGCCGATGAGCGTTCCCAGCATGCCGAAGGCAGGCGCGAGTTCCGCCATGGTGTCAAACATCTTCTTGTTCTGGGAGTGTCGTTCCTCCAGAAGCCCGATCTCCGTGTCCAGAATTGCCTTCACCAGTTCCGGATCCGTTCCGTCCACCACGAGCTGAATGGACTTGCGCAGAAAATCGTCCTCCAGCTGACTCGCATCCTCCTCCAGGGCGAGCAGTCCCTCCCGCCGGGCCTTCTCGGCAAAGCTCACCATGGTCTGCACCAAACCGACCAGATCCGGGCTTGAGGAGAAAAAGGCCCTCTTGACCACCTTGCCCATGTCCTTGAAGCGTTCGATGGGGTTGCTCATGATGACCGTCCCGAGCGTCCCCCCCGCCGTAATGAGCAACGACGTCACATCCACGAAGGCTCCGGGATCACCGCCGGCGATGATGCCCCCGATGACAAGAATGAGCGCCAAGGATAACCCGATTACGGTTGCGAGGTCCACGCCTCCACCTCCCCAACTGCTGCGTTTTCATTGTACATCGAAATCCACTGGCGGTCTTCCTCCGACCCCTTCTCCAAGGAGGAATCGGAAAAAATCTCACGTTGCGACAACGCTTTCTACAAACAGAAGCTATGACGACGAAAATTCCCGATGGTCGACGACACGACGACGAAACGCGAGGATTCGCTTCGTCACTTCCTCCATGGGTTCTCGTACCACGTAGCGATGTCCGTTGGAGAGAAGGATCACCGTATCCGGCGTGGTCTCCACCGTCTCGACGAGATCCGCGTTGAGGACGAAAATGCTTCCGTTGAGTCGCGTGAGTTCGATCATGCGCTCCACCGCTTTCTCCAGGAAAAGAGGGGGCAGTCACCCCCTCCGGCCGGTGCAACGAATTTCTCTTCAGAGCGAAACCATACCACAATAGACATCCCCCGGGAAGCCTGCGCCTGTCTTTCCTGCCGGCGACACCGCGTCCGGAGGACACGCGGCAACGACGGAGCAACCTAGCGCTTCAGGTTGATGAGTTCTTCGAGAACCTGGTCTCCCGTGGTGACCACCCTTGCGTTGGCCTGAAAACCGCGCTGCCCCTTGATGAGGCTCACGAACTCCTCCGCCAGGTCCACGTTGGACATCTCCAGGGAACTTCCGGCAATCTTGCCGGCTCCACCCTCCTGGGGGTTGACAATCTGAGCCACGCCGGAATTGGGGGATTCCATGAACACCGTCTCTCCCATCTTGAGAAGTCCCTGGGGATTCGCGAAGAGCGCAAGGGCAAGCCGCGCGATTGGCTGGTTCTTGCCGTTGCTGTAGACCCCCGTCACAATCCCGTCGGCACCCACGGCAAAATCCTCAAGCACGCCCATGGCATAACCGTCCTGATAGTATCCCTTCGTCGTGAAGGCCGATCCGTACTGGGTGACCCCCTCAAGATCGTCCTTTTCAAACGTTTTGCCGGAGAAATCAAGCGTCACCGTGGTGTCCTTGGCCCCGACAGCACCGAACCCCAGGTCGATCGTGGCGGTTCCTGTTCCGGTGATGCGACCGTCCTGCCCGAAGGTGATGAGCCCCTCATTCCCCGTGATGGGGATTCCAGGATTGTCCGGAAGCCAGGCCCGCCAGCGCCACTCGTTGTTGGAGGTCTTCTCCCAGCTCACCTCCAGCGTGTAGGCGTTTCCGAGGGAGTCGTACACGTCGATCTTCGTCTCGTGAATGCTCGAGATTCGCTGGTTCAGGGAGCCCAGAGTCTCCCCGGTCGCCGCGGGAGGTACTCCTCCGTCGGAGGGCTGAATGAGGAAGGACCTCCCCGAGGGGTTCGCCACGAGAAAGATATCGAGCGTGTTGCCCGCACCGTCATCCAATGCGATGGGATCGATGTCTTGGGTTGCCGGATTCGAATCGTAGCTCCGGAAGGTTCCGTCGCTGTTGAAAAGAATCGGTCCCGCCGCCGGATCCTGGGAATCGAACACGGCCATGGGGACGGGGTTCACTCCGCCAGCGCCATCGTCACTCTGGTACCAGACCTTCATACGATTCGACGCGGGGTCGAACTCGGTGAGAACCTTCCAGGTAAGGTTCGGATTGGCGGGGTCCTTGAAGGTAACGTAATCCATATCAAGATTATCCCAGAGATTCATCTCCCACCGATCAGTGCCGTCCTGCACGGTGAGGAGACCCGTGTTCGGATCGTATGTCGTGGCCGCCGTCAAAGCTGCGGTCGAACCGGCACCGATAGACAGGACAGGGTTTCCCTCCGCATCCACACCATCGAGCTGCATTTCGAGCGTGCCATCCAGAGGACCGCCGGCACCATCAAAGGTGATGCGGAGAAAATCGTCCGGCGTGGCCGGTGGGCCTCCGGCACTCTCGGCGAAGGTCACGGTGTACTGCGTTCCATCAAGCGTCACTTTCTGCTGCGTTCCTACTGCGGTGAATCCCGAGGCGAGATAGGTGGGAACGCTGCTGTCCAGGTTGCACCGGAACCCCACCAGTTCGGTCTGCTTGGCGGGGATCTTCTGGCCGATGGGAATGTTGATGGCCCCGAGAGTGCTTCCCTGAACATATTTGGTGGGATCCGTGGGATCCTGGGACATGGCGTACCCCTGGAGCATGTAGCCCGTTCCGGAACTCACCACGTTGTCCGCCCCGTCGCGGATGAAGGACCCCGCCCGGGTGTAGTAGGTGTTGTTTCCGTCCTTGACGACGAAATAACCATCCCCCTGGATGGCGAAGTCCGTAGAGACACCCGTGTAACTCACGTTCCCCTGGGTGTGGATGGTTTCGATGGCCGCCACGTTCACACCAAGCCCCACCTGCATGGGGTTGATGCCTCCCCGTCCCGCTCCGGCATCGGGCGCGGTGGCTCCCTTCGCCGTCTGGTACAGCAGATCCTGGAAGGTCGTGACGGATTTCTTGAAGCCCGTGGTGTTCACGTTGGCGATGTTGTTGCCCACCACGTCGAGATAGGTCGTGTGAGCTTTGATACCCGTAACGCCGGCCATCAGAGATCGCAGCATGGCGGTACCCTCCTCATGAAGTCATTTTCTTCCGTTTTCGTCTGCAATCCCTTGCCGTTGCGAGCGCTGCTCCTCCCTGGCCGCGCACGGGAAACCCTTCTCCCCCAATCGGTCAACACGGAACAACATGTTCTCGTGCCTGACAGTCCCCTTCTAAATCAGGCAACACCGATGACGTTCTCGAGAGGCACACTACCTCCATCGTAATGGAGCGTCACTTCCCCCTGGTTGAAGGTTACGGAAGTCACCTTGTAGGAAAGTTCCTCGCCGTCACTGTTGTAGAAGGTGACGGTTCTCCCGATGTAATTCACCGCGTTGGTCATAGCGAAGTTCGTCATGCTCTCCAGCCCCGCGTTGAGGTTCGTCAACTGCTCCAGGGAACTGAACTGCGCCATCTGGGCGATAAACTCTTTGTCCTCCATGGGGTTCAGCGGATCCTGATGCGTGAGCTGCGTAATGAGAAGTTTCAGGAAATCGTCCTTGCCGAGTTCGGTCTTCACCGTTCTGGTTATGTCGTCCGAGCTGGTACCGCTTGTGGAGGAAGCACTTCCCGTTCCCGCCACGCTCGACGTCTGAAACATGTCGGTTCACTCCTTTCCGTTCAGGCTATCCAGTGCAGCAAGCCTCGTTCGAGGTCAAGCCGCACGGTTCTCCGTTCCTCGTCTTCGTCGGAAACACCGTCTTCCACACCGGAAAGTCTGTTCGTCCGCCGGTTCTTTCCGGAATCGCTCTGGCTGTGCTGCTGCTCTTCCTGCTGCCGGACATCGACGCTGAGCTGGCCCACGGTGATTCCCTGCTGTGCGAGGGCCTGCCGCAACTGGTCGAGCTGGCCCAACAGGGTCTGCCGCAACGCCTCGTTGTCCACCCGAAGCACCGCCTCCATGCCGTTTCCCGTGGTCTGGACGGTCACGTCCACGCGTCCCAGAGCGGGAGGATCCACGATGATCCGGGCACGATGCCCCTCCTCAGTGGCAATCACACGCACCACTTCCGTCATTCCCTCGGGCAGGGCCGCGAGCCCTCGCCCCTGCAGCGGGAGGGACGTACCTTCTCCGGGAAGAGGTCCCGGGACACTCCGCGCCGGACCGGAAATACCGGAGGACGCACCCCCGTCAAGGAACGAGGAGAAAGCCGTCTCCCTGCCGGCCGATGCCGAAGACATCGCGGTGTTCCGGGCTCCCTGCCCCTCACGTCCTCCTGCAAATGCATCACCACTCCGTTGCTCCGTTTCGGCATGTTCCTCCGGAACCTCCAGAGCCGCGGCCTGCCCCAATTCGTGCGACGCGCTTTTGCCCGCCCCCTCATCGCTTTTAGGACGAGCCTCATTCGGAACAGAGCCGTCCGGCAAGAGCGAACGTTCTGTCACCGCCACATTCCGGGGGAGCGCATCCTCCGCAACTGCCTTCTCCGTCACCGTTCTCGAGATATTCTCGAGCGTCGATTTCGAAACCGGCACCGGAGTTTCTTTGCTTTCGACCGCTCCGGAGAGCGCGTCCTCGGAAAGATTGTTCACAAACCCCTCCCGAAAGGACGCCGCAACGGAACGAGGCGTTCCGGAAGCGTCATTCTCTTTGGAAAGAGGTATGCCCTTTTTCAACGAAGCCGCGTTCTCTCCATCCGCTGCTTCTGCCTTCTGAGATCCTTCCTCGAGAGAGACAACCCCGGGGGCATCCTTGTCCGCAGCGTCATCGCCTTCACCGAGGTGTCCCGCCTGCGAGAGCACCGCTTCTTCCGCACAGGCCACGTGTCCGTCCGGAGCGACAACCGCCGCCATTCCATCACGGTATTGTTCTTCGACCGGAACCACAGGTTGGTTTTCGGGCACCAGGGCAGATGGAACGACAGGAAACTTCTCTTCAAGCAAATGTTCCGAAGTGACCTCAACGCCACCGGGTGCCGTAGGCACTGCGACGATCTCGGCGACATCCATGCCGTTCGCCAGGCAGGAAAGCGCACTCTCCGGCGCACCATCCCGAAGCGCATCCGCGCCTGCTTCCTCTTCGCACGACACATCCTCCTCTTCTTCCTGCGAAGGATCGGCAAGCACGTCTTTCGTCGGAGCCTCTTCTCCGTTGCCGATCCAGAACGTCCACGCCAGCTCGACGAGCCCAGGCGAAAGAACTCCCGGAACGGCAGCGGAAGATTCCGGAAGCACTCCTTCGAGAAGGAGCCCTTTTTCGTTCTTCCCGGCATCACCTTGGGAAAGGCTCTCCCCCGCAGTGGAAAGGAGCGTCTCAAAAACCGCTCCGGGAGAGGCGCTTTGGGTCTTGGCGGTTCCCTTTCCCGCAGAGGAAGCCGAAGCGGGGTCCGGAAAAAGTGCCTGGACGGAATTGACGGACATGTTCAGGGGCTCCTTTCTGCCACGGTTCGGCCCCGTTATTTCTTCATGGAGATGCTTTCCTTCAGGAAGGCATCGCTGGTGGTGATAACCCGGGCATTCGCCTGAAAGCTCCGCTGAGAAATGATGAGATCGGAGAAGGAATCGGCCAGATCGCCGTTGCTCCCCTCCAGCGCACCGCCCATGAGCTTTCCCGTGTTCTCCGCGCCGGGAAAGAGAAGGTTCAGATCCCCCGAATTCGCGGTCACGGAAAAGAGGACGTCCCCTTCACTCTTGAGCCCCATGGGATTACGGAAAAAGGCAAGGGGGATGCGGTAGGTGGGTTTGACCATGTTGTTTGAATACACCACATTCAGCACGCCGTCGGCGGTGACGACCACTCCCTGTCGATATCCCATGGGATAGCCGTCCTGCTTGACGGAACGGGTCGTGCTGGAGCTTCCGAATTGCGTGATCCCTGCAAGCGGATCTCCGCCGCCACCGAAATCGAGGGTGATCTCCCCGGCCTCGGGAGTGACGGTCTGTCCCGGATTATTGGGATCAGGGACCGGGCTGTAGGGCACGTTGATGGCGACGATCTCCGATCCATCCCGGATGATGTCGCCCGCCACAACCCCCGTCGCAGGATCGGAAGCACCGGAAAATCCGATCTCGCCAGACCCCACCTCAACGGGAGGATCCTCGTCGAGCAGTTCCGCCTTCCAGGTCCAGCGGTTCAGTTTCCACGTCTCCGTCCCGTCCGGCGCGATTTCCGTGGCCTTGGACCAGGTCACCCGGATTTGATGGACATTGCCGAGATTGTCGTAGACAGTCGTCTCCGTGGCGTGGGAATCGCCCAGAGCCATGCCCGCGTCGAGATTGCATGCGTAAAGGATGCCCCCCGTCGCTTTTGGGGGGAGGGTGTACTCCGAATCTCCCGTTTCGGACGGAACGGGAATTTTCACCGGCTCAAGTCCACCGGGAGTTCCCGGAACACTTCCGTCGCCGATTCTCGTCCCCATCAGGTAGTTTCCCGTCCCGGACTGCACGAGATACCCTTCTCCATCGGCGACGAAGTTCCCCGCCCGGGTGTAGAACTGGCCTTGCTCATTCCGGACGACGAAAAAACCGGAGCCCGAGATGGCGATATCAGTGGGACTGTCGGTGAGGGAAAGAGTTCCGGCAGCCTGGCTCACATCGATGGCGGTCACGATGGACCCCAAGCCGACCTGCATGGGGCTCACACCGCCCAAATTGCCCTGGGGGCCGGTGGCGCCACGCATCAGGTCCGAAAGGAGATCGGAAAACACCGGGGAGGATTTGCGAAAACCCACGGTATTCACGTTGGCCACATTGTTGCCGATCACGTCGAGATAGGTCTGATGCCCAACCACGCCGTTCACGCCTGTCCACAGAGATCGTATCATGGCGGCCTCCTGAGATGATGTGTCATGTCGGTCAAGCCGCATTCCCTTGCCGTTTCAAAGCCCGACCGTCCGTGGCAGGCACTGCATGAACAAACACATTGGACCGACTCCGAATACCTCGTAGTTGGTATCGGCATTTCGAAGCGGGACTTTATCCCATGGAGTGCTTCAGAAGAACGAGGCCAGGAGGGGAGACCGGCAAGGGGAAAATCGAAGCGGCGAGGCCGAAATCGCCCCGCTGGCGGAAGATACGCACGGTTTCCGGAGGAAAAACAGATTTGAGCATGCACCGAACCGAGACGCCGGAACAAAAAACACCCGCTCCGGTGTTTTCCGACAGAAGAAGGGTTCCGGCTCTTCCTGGCCGGGCACACCGAGCGGCACAAAGACAAGGATGCTTCGAGGCCGCAGGGTTACCGTTTGAGAGTCGCCAGCCGCTCCGTGAGGCGGGCCGCCTTCGGGCTGTCCATCTTGGCGAGGATTGCCGCCGCCTGATCCTGGGGCATGCGGGAGAGGAGCGTCACCGCCAGATCCTCCCGGAGATCCTGCATGATCTGGGCGGCGTTGCGGGGAGACATTTCCTGGTAGGTCCGGAGAAGGTCCTCGATGTTTTTTTCCTCCGCGTCCGGCGCATCCTGTGTCGGCTGCTGCGCCGACTGTTCCGCCAGAAGCGCCTCCTGCCTTCCGAGCGCTTCCGCTCTGGCGAGAAGATCCGCGGAGATGGCCTCCGCCGCGGTCCGGAGAGCGTTGAGTTCCGCCTCCCGTATGGCGAGCAACTGCTCTCGCTCCTCGATTTCGAGGGCGCGACGTTCTGCGACGGTGAGGGCATAACGGGGAGGCACGCCGAAGGTATCCGAGAGCTGTTCTCCGACCAAAGGAATCTGGGGAAGCAACGGATAGAGGACCGTGCGTGCATCCCACACACCGGCCAGATGCAGACCGGAAAGGGTTCCGCCCAGAAGAAGAAGCGACAGAAGAAACATGGCACATCCGCGTCCGCGGGGCTTTTTCTTCGCCTTGGGGCTCCCTCCGGTGCTCTTGGAAGCCTTCGGCGAGGGCCTCGGTTCGTCGATCATCTCTTCGGAGGAATCCCGCATCGGATCCGCCATGAACCTATTCCTCCTCCTTCATTTTCCTGTAAAGAGCCAGCACGTTCCGAACGTATCGCTGCGTCTCCGGGATGGCCGGAATACCTCCACAGGCATCCACTCTTCCGGGGCCGGCGTTGTACGCCGCAAGCGCCTTCTCCATGTCACCGTCATATCGCTGCAGCATCGAGGCAAGGTAGCGGGCGCCTCCATCCATGTTTTCAATGGGATCGAAGGCATCTTGGACTCCCAGCATTCTTGCAGTTCCCGGCATAAGCTGCATGAGCCCCTGGGCCCCCTTGGGCGAGACCGCCCTCGGATTGCCTCCTGACTCCATGCGGATCACCGCCCGGACAAGGGCCGGATCGAGACCGTACGCCCCTGCGGTTGCAGGGAGGGCCGCTTGCCACGTCGCTCCGCCACTCCTCTCCTCCGAGAGAAGCACCTCGTCCCTGTCGAAAATCCCTTCACCGTCGGCGAGTCCCGGGCTGTCCGAGGCGAGGACATGTTGCAAAGCACGGTTTCTGTCCTTCCCCTGGGTTTTCTCCTTCTTTCGCGCCTCTTCGAGGGCACGCTCGAAATTCCCCGGCGAAACGCCTTCCCGCAAACGTTCCAGCGGCATGTCGGATCCTCCGGAAGGCGAAAAGCGGTTCTGGATTTCCTCGATTCGGGCGAGAACACGATTCACGTTCGCGAGACTGGGTCGCATGGAAATTCCTCCCGAGTGGTGTTGAAACGCATGCAGGTGAGATCGTCCAACTCGTTCTGCGCCGTCGAGAGCCGCACCGCAGTATCCGCGGCCTGGAGCTTGTCCACGTAGTTCTCCAGCATGCGCACCTCGCGGTGCCGCTCAAGGAGACGCACCTTGGTCTCTTCAATGGCACGGCGCAGGGCGGCCAATTCCCGCTCTTTGCACTCCATATCCGTGTCGATACACTCGATATGCTGCCGCTGATGCCAGAGATCACGGGGGGAGAACACCCGCCCGACCTGGGTCACGAACTCGTCCAGGGCGCGCTGGCGCTCCAGCTTCAATCCGTCGAGCTGGGCGAGCACGTTCTGCTCCGCCGTGAGCCGCTCGGAAAGTTCCACCTGAACGATCTGTTCCTCCCGGACTTTCGTCGAAAGGATACGCCGAAATCTCCGGATCTTCTGCATCATGGCCTATCTCCTCGCCTCCTGCAGGTTCGGCACGAGGGATCCCATAGTCTGCACGGTCTCCTCGAAGGAGAATCGCTCCTGAACACCCTGACGGAGAAAATCCTGCACCCGGTCGATGTATTCCAACGCCCAGTCTATTTTCGGATTGCTTCCGGTCTTGTACGCACCGATGTTGACCAGATCCTGGGCTTCTTCGAACACGGAGAGGACTTCCCGTATCGTCGTGGCCGCCGCCATCTGCTCCTCCGAAACCACGCCGGGCATCACGCGGCTGATGCTTCGGAGAACATCCACCGCAGGGTAGTGGTTCCTCGCGGCGATCTGGCGGGAGAGAACGATGTGTCCGTCGAGAATGCCCCGCACTGTGTCCGCCACAGGCTCGTTCATATCATCGCCCTCGACGAGAACCGAGTAGATGGCGGTGATGCTTCCCCGCTCTCCCGCGCCGGCCCGCTCAAGAAGACGGGGCAAAAAGGCGAACACCGAAGGCGTGTACCCGCGTGTGGCGGGAGGCTCCCCCACGGCCAGTCCTGAATCACGCTGCGCCATGGCGACGCGGGTGATGGAATCCATCATGAGCAGGACGTTCTCTCCCTGGTCACGGAAGTATTCCGCGATCGTCGTGGCAGTGAGCGCCGCCTTGAGACGCACGAGAGGCGGTTGATCCGACGTGGCCACCACCACGACGGAACGCTTGAGGCCCTCCACTCCCAGATCGTTGTCGAGGAACTCCTTGACTTCCCGGCCCCGTTCTCCCACAAGGCCGATGACGTTCACATCCGCCTCGGTGTTGCGGGCCATCATTCCGAGAAGAGTGCTCTTCCCCACGCCTGAACCGGAGAAGATGCCCACGCGCTGTCCCTGCCCCAGGGTCAGCAGACCGTCCATGACCTTGACGCCCACGGAGAGCGGTTTCGAAATGTGCTGTCGGCGCAGTGGGTGCGGCGGCGCAGCGTGAAGGGGGTAGAAGCCGGAGACCGCCACGGGTCCCTTCTCGTCAATGGGACGCCCCAGTCCGTCCAAAACCCTGCCGAGGAGACCGCTTCCCACATGAACGCCGAGACTGCGCCCCATGGCCACCACATCGCACCCCGGACCGATGTCCTGAATGTCTCCGAGCGGCATGAGCAACACCCGATCGCCCCGAAAACCCACCACTTCCGCACGGAGCACGCTGTTCCGCCTGCGAAAGCGGATTTCGCAGAGATCCCCCACCTGCACATCCGGCCCCTGAGACTCGATGACGAGCCCCACGACCTGAACGACTCTTCCGTTGACGCGGATCCAGTCGCTCCGGTCCAAACGCACCTCCAGGACACCCAACAGATCCTTTCCCATGACTACGCCCCGCCGTCCTCGGCGGCATCCTCCCGCCCCGCAGGATCGGGCGTGCCTCCGGAGGCAAGTCCCTCCAGAAGAACGCCGTCAACCTCCCGGGAAATCTGTTCGAGCTGAGTCCTCCACCGTGCGTCGTACACGCCGAGATTCGTCTCCACCAGACAACTTCCCCGATCCACGTTCTCGTCCCCGACGAACTCGATATGGCGGATCCCCCGGAGAATGTCGGCGAACTCGTCCCGCCGTTCCCGCACCGAGACGGCATCCTCGGGGTGAAGATACACCACCAGGCGCTCCCGATCACTCACCCGGAGGAGAACCTGGCGCAGAAGCGTCATCACCGTGGCTTCGTTGAGTTCCACCTGACGATGGAGCAAGCGTTCGAGCACGACACTCCAGAGCCGGATCAACCGGAGCTGGTTCGCTTCCGCAAGCTCTTCCAGATTCCGGCGAAGCTCGCCGTGGACGCCGTCAATCTGTTCCGCCAGGGAGGCGAAGCGCTCCGCGTATTCCTCCCGGACTTCCTGGAAGGCCTTGTTCCTCCCCCGGGTATACCCTTCGGAATAGCCCTCGTCATGCCCCGTGCGACGCGCATCCTCCCGTTGCTCCTCAAACCGGGATTCCAGATCGGCCTTGAGCTTCTCCAGCCTTGCCTCCGCATCCCTGCGCTGTTTCACGACCTCCTGCTCCAGGGACGCCGCGTGTTTGCGCGCCTCCACCAGGGCCTCTTCGGCCCGGCGGAGCTTCTCCTGAAGTCCGAGCCGCTCCTTTTCGGCGCGAAGAGCCGCCGCCTGCTCTCCCCTCTCCTCGGTTCCGGAGACGGGACATGCCTCCTCCGGCGCCGTCTTCCCCTGCGGCAGGGGGCTTCCTACCTTGACCGCCTCCGGAAGAAGGCGTACCGCCCGGAAAAGACGTTGGCGACCGGTTCCGCTAGACAATCAGCTCTTCCTCTCCACCTCGGGCGATGACGATCTCTCCGGCATCCTCAAGGGCGCGGATGACATTGACGATCTTCTGCTGCGCCTCCTCCACGTCCCGGACGCGCACGGGCCCCATGAACTGCATGTCCTCCAGCAGCATCTCGGAGGCTCGTTTGGACATGTTCTTGAAGAATTTCTGCCGCAACTCCTCCGTAGCTCCCTTGAGGGCGAGAGAGAGGTCCTTGATGTCCACTTCCCGGAGGACGCGCTGAAGCGAACGGTCGTCCAGCCCGATCACGTCCTCGAAGACGAAGAGGCGCCGTTTGATTTCCTCCGCCAGGTCGGGGTCCTTTTCCTCGAGCATTTCCATGATGTTCCGCTCCGTACCCCGATCCACACGGTTGATGATGTCCACCACGGCTTCAATGCCTCCGGCAATGGTGAAATCCTGGCCGAGAACACTGCTGAGTTTTCGCTCCAGCACCCGCTCCACCTCCCGCAGGACTTCCGGAGTGATCCTGTCCATGGTGGCGATGCGCCGCGTCACATCCCACTGAATGTTGGCGGGCAGACCGCCCATGATCGCCGCAGCCTGTTCGGGAACGAGATAGGAGAGAATGAGGGCGATAGTCTGGGGATGCTCTCCCTGGATGAAGCTAAGAACTTGTTGTGCGTCAGTGTGGCGCATGAAGTCGAAGGGACGTACCTGAAGGCTCGCGGTGATGCGCCGGAGGATTTCCTGGGCACGCTCGGCCCCGAGGGCCTGCTCCAGGAGCGACCGTGCGTAATCCACGCCCCCTTGGGAAAGGAATTCCTTGGCCATAAGCAGCTCCTGGGCCTCTTTGAGAACCTGGAGCTTGACATCCGGAGTGATTTTCCGCAGGTTGGCGATTTCGAGTGTAAGCAACTCGATGGTCCCCTCGTCGAGCTGCTTGTAGATGAGTCCTGCCACTTCAGGGCCCAGAGAAACCAAGAGGATGGCAGCTTTGTCTCTCCCCCTCAGTTCTTTTTTGGCCATGGATTCCCTTCCTCTCCCAGGCGGCTATTCCTCAGCCAGCCAATTCTTGATGACTGCAGCGACATCCTCGGGGTTCTTCATCGCATAGATGCGGAGCTGTTCTTCCAGAACGACGACTTCACTCTGTCCGGCCATCAGATCAGGGTTTTCCATGAGCTCTCTCAGGCTCGGCACCTTTCCTTCCTCGCCTCCAGCCGCCTGTTCGAGGAGAAGCCGCCGGCGGCGGCGCATCCACCAGAGAGCCACGCCGACCGCCCCCACAAGCACGAGCGCGAGCGCGATCATGCCCATGAGGAGCTGCTGTCGCCGCTGCTCCTGGAGCTGGGCGAGAAGGTTGTCCACAAAAGAGGTGGAGAAGGGCATGGGCTGAATGACGAGCTTGTCTCCCCTCACCTCGTCGATACCGATGGCCGCCGCCACGGCCTCCTTGAGTCCGCCCAGTTGCTCGTCCGAGAGCGTACCGTCCACGAGCACCGAGGCGGAGACCCGTTTCACCGTTCCCGGCGTTCCCACCTGCTCCTCTTCCCGGGTGGTGATCTCGTAGTTCTTCGTCGATTCCGTCTTGGCGTATTCGCTGTTCCCCTGCTGCTGTCCCGTGATGGCGTACCCCGGGATGTTCGTGGTCGTTCCCGGAGGAGCTCCGGGAACACTGCCGGGTCCCTCGTAGGTCTCTTCCATGTCCTGTTGGCTTCGGATAACGCCTTTGCCGGTAGGACCGGGGATGAATTCCCTGGTGGAGACCTTTCGCTTGTCGAAATCAAGTTCCACCCGAACGCGCACCACCGCCTTGCCGGGGCCGAAAACCCGCTCCAGCATGACGCGAAGCTTGCGTTCGAATTCCTGTTCCTGCTGCCGTTCGAGTTCCCGTTGCACCGAGGAGACGGAAGAACCCAGGCCGTCACTTCCCGCAAAGATGAAATTTTCATCGGCGATCATATCGGAGAGGACGTTGCCCGCCGTGTCCACCACGGTGACATCGTCGGCGCGAAGGCCCTCGACGCTGTGAGCGACGAGGTGGACGATGGAGCGCACCTGCTCCGGACCGACCTTTCTCCCCTGTTTCAGCCGGACGAGGACGGATGCGGTGGAGGGTTGTTGTTGTTCGAGGAAGAGACGCTGCTCGGGAATGACGATGTTGACCTTCGCATACTCCACGGCGTCGATCTGCAGGACCGTCCGCGCCAGCTCCCCCTCCAGTCCCCGGAGGTAGGTGATGCGCTGCTGGAAATCGCTCATGCCCATCTTGGCCCGGTCGAAGATCTCGAAGCCCACGACGCCCCCCTTGGGAAGCCCCGCGGAGGCGAGATTCAACCGTGCCTCATGGACCACGTCCCGGGGAACGAGAATAGCGTTGGCAACGGGATCCAGCCGGTAAGGAATCTTCTGCTCCCGAAGGGTCGCCACGATGGAAGCCTGATCGTCCACTTCGAGCCCGGAAAAGAGGGGGTCGTAGGCTGTTCTTCCGGACCAGAGCACGAGGAGGACGATGGCGGCCACCACGAGCACTGACGCCCCGAGCAGAGAATACCGCTGCCACGGAACGAGGGACTCCCAAAAAACCCGTATCCTGGAGAAGAACTGCCTGATCCGTTCCATGAGCGTTCGTCAGACCGGCATTCTGGCGATCTGCTGATAGGCATCCACCAGTTTGTTCCGGATCTCCATGAACAACCGCAGGGACATCTCCGCCTCGGACGCGGCGACAACCACCTCGGAAATGTCGTTCACTTCTCCCAGTGCCAGTTTTCGCGTCTTCTCGTCCGCCACATGTTGCAGGTCGTTCACATTCTCCATGCTCTCCTTGAGGACCGCGGCGAAGGTGGTTCCACGCTTTGTTCCCTCATCCTTCTTCTGAACCGCACTCCCCTTCCCCTCGTCCCCGAAAGGAAGCGTCCTGTCAAGTAAATTCAGGGTAACGGCACTCATGTTCGCCCCTCCTCCCGGAAATACGCATACGCAGATTTACACCATGATACCACATCAGACTGACATTTACCGCAAAAGACTCTCCCCTGTCGCTCTTCCTCTAAAGACAATCCTCCGGTAATTTACCAGAAAAAGCGAAAAAAAAGCAGGGGGGACTGCCTCACCCCCCCGAATCGAAAGCCTTATTTTCAATTGATCCAAAAGTCCCGACACCTATCCTTTGAGCACTTCCAAGGCACTGTTCCACATGGCCTTTCCCGTGTCCACGATGGAGAGATTCGCCTCGTAGGCCCTGCTGGCCACGATCATGTCCGTCATCTCCCGCACCACGTTCACGTTCGGATAGGCCACATATCCTTCCTCGTTCGCATCGGGGTGTTCCGGCTGGTAGACCAACCGGGGCGGAAGAGGGTCCTGCGCGATGGCGGTAACCTTCACTCCACCCGACGCGGAATTGGGGGAAAGCTCGCGGTCGAGGCGTTCTGCAAAAACAGGCACGCGCCGTACATAAGGACCTCCGTCGCCGGAGCGCGTGGTATTCACATTGGCGAGGTTTTCCGAGATCGTGTCCATCCAGAGACGATGCGCCGTGAGAGCACTTCCCGCCACGTTCAAGGAGTGAAAGACGCGCATCATCGGCCTCCTATGACGGCCTTGTACAGACCGAACTTTCGCCCGAGCATTCTGTTCATGGCGGTATATCCCATCCTCGTCTGGTTGAGAAGGGCGTTCTCCCGCTCGGGATCCACATTGTTTCCGTCGAGGCGGTACCACTCGTCGTAGATCCGGGACTCCTCGGGAACCACGTCGTTCACGGAAAGAGGACGCCGAGGAATGTGCTTGGTGTCGGTCACGGCAAGAGGCAGCTTCGTGGGACCGTCGATGAGTTCCTTCAACTGGTCCTCGAAGGAGACCTCCCGGCGGGCATACCGCGGGGTGTTGCCGTTGGCCATGTTCTGGGAGACCGCCTCGAACCGGCGAGACAATCCTTCGACATCCTTCGCGATGACATCCCAGGTCATGTCCCTTTGCATGAAACTCCCTCCCGAACGATTCCAAGATGAACGGATCTCATCGGACCCTTTTGTGTATCGGCAGCGTCTTTCCTTCTCTTGAAAGGAGAATCGCTCCCGGGATCTCTCTTTTCGCCGTATCTCGACACGGCGAAAAGAGAACAGGACCGTCCACCCCGAAGAAAAACACCCGGTGGAATCTGCCGAAACATCGGAGATTCCACCGGGAAAGAGTCGGGACGACGTCGAAAAACCTCTGTAGCCGGGGGTTGTCGGATCACTCCTCGAAAATGCCCAGTTCCTCCAGGAAGAGCGCGCTCAGAACGCGGATGTACGTTCCCTTCATGCCGAGGCTCCGGCTTTCGATGATCCCGGCACTCTCCAGCTTGCGCAGGGCATTGACGATGACGCTCCGGGTCACGCCGACGCGATCCGCCACGCGGCTCGCCACCACGACTCCTTCGGGGCCCCCGAGCTCCCGCACGATGTGCCGCACCGACTCCACCTCGGAATAGGAAAGGGCACGCATGGCCATCTGCACCACCAGACGCTCCCGGGCGCGTTCCTCGATAGAACGAGTCCGCTCGTGGAGAATCTCCAGTCCCACCACGGTGGCGAGATATTCTGCGAGGACGAGGTCCCTCGTATCAAAGGGCTGGCCGAACCGAGCAAGAATCAGGGTCCCCAAACGCTCTGCCCCGCCCGTGATGGGAACGTAGAGCACGTGCTTGTTGGAGTAGGTACAGGGATGGTCCGCATAGGCGCACAGCCCGTGGTCCGTGTGGTTGAGCACCGATTCGTGGTACTGGTTGAGTTTCTCCACATAGGAATCGGGCATGCTGTTCTTTTCGAGCAGGTTCGCCATAATGGGACAGTCGTACTCACTCACCCAGGCATACCCGAGGATGCGCCCCTCCCTGCTGATGAGATACACGTTGGCCGCCGCAAGATCGCACAGAAGCTTGGAGAGCTTCTGGTAATCCGGATAGGCCCGATGGTCCCTTCTGTTCTGCAGTGCCCGGCTCACGAGACGGGTTTTCTCGAGCAGATCCTGCATGGCCGAAGGATTCAGGATCTTCGCTCTCGACTCGATGAGTTCCTTGGGGGTGTTCATCGTCACGGCATGTCCCTCCTATTTCTTCTTCTCGTAAACGTGTCGCTCACGACGGCCCCACTCGGGACTTCCGGCATGATTTTCCTCGTCGTGCGTGCCCTTCCCGCAATGCTCGAATGCCTCGTTATCTCCTTTTCTTAGAGAAGGTAGTTCCGCATGTCTTTGTCCGCCGCCACGTCCCGCAGGCGCTCCTCCACAAAGGGGACATCCACGCGGACCGTGCTGCCGGCCAAGTCCTGCGCATCGAAACTGATTTCCTCCAGAAGAAGTTCCATAATGGTGGCGAGCCGCCGGGCACCGATGTTCTCCATGTCGCGGTTCGCCGCCGTGGCAAACTTGGCGATGGCGCGCAGCGCTCCTTCTTCAAAGAGAAGTTCCACCCCCTCCGTGCCGAGCAGGGCCTGATACTGGCGTACAAGGCTGTGTTCGGGCTCCCGGAGAATGCGGAACAATTCCTCCTCGCCGAGGGAATCGAGCTCAACCCTTATGGGAAGTCTTCCCTGCAGCTCCGGAACAAGATCCGACGGCTTGACCTTGTGGAAGGCCCCGGCGGCGATAAACAGAATGTGATCCGTCGTGACCGGGCCGTACTTGGTCTGCACCGTACATCCCTCCACGATGGGCAGGAGATCCCGCTGCACGCCCTCGCGACTCACGTCCGGGCCTGCCCCGCGGCCCTCTCCGGCCGCAACCTTATCCAGCTCGTCGAGAAAGACGATGCCTTCCTCCTGTGCCTTTTCGAGGGCTTCCCTGGTGACGACCTCCATGTCCACGAGCTTCTCCGCCTCTTCCGCCTCAAGAATGCGCCGAGCCTCGGCGACGCTGACGCGACGCCGTCGGGATTTCTTGGGCAGCAGACCGCCGAGCATTTCGTTGAGGTTCATGCCCATTTCCTCCATGCCGGCACCTCCCAACAGGGGCATGCCGAGCTTGGGCACCTCCGTCACCTCGACTTCCACCTCCCGATCCTCGAGCCTGCCGTTGCGCAGCATCTCCCGAAGTCGCTCCCGGGTCGCGGTGAAGCGCTGTTCCTCCTCCGGCGTCTGGGGGGGAGGTGTACTCGCCTGGGCGGACTCCTCCTGCTGCCCGCCGAAAAGCCGAAAGAACTCGGGGACGCGAGAGACCGCGGAACGGGGCCGGGGAAGAAGCGCATCAAGCAGTCGGTCCTCGGCGCGCACCTTCGCGACCTCGCGAACCTCTTCGACCTTCCGCTCCTTCACCATCTGCACCGCCGTCTCCACGAGATCGCGGATCATGGATTCCACATCGCGCCCCACATAGCCCACTTCGGTATACTTGGTGGCCTCCACCTTGACGAACGGGGCGTTCACCAAGTGCGAGAGGCGGCGGGCGATCTCCGTCTTACCCACCCCAGTGGGACCGACCATGAGGATGTTCCGGGGAGCGATCTCCCTGGCCGCCTCCTCGGGAAGACGCCGCCTGCGGAGGCGGTTCCTCAGGGCGACCGCCACGGCGCGTTTGGCCTTTTCCTGGCCGATGACGTATCTATCGAGATAGGCGACGATCTCCCGGGGGGAGAAGTCCCGTCCTTCCTGTCGTATCACGCGTCGATCACCTCCACGGTGATGTTCTTGTTGGTGTAGATGCACAGATCCCCCGCGATCTCCAGAGAGCGGCGGGCAATCTCCTCCGCAGGCCATTCCGCAGCTTCGCAGAGCGCCCTCGCCGCAGCAAGGGCGAAGCCGGAGCCGGAACCGATGGACGCGGCGTATCCTTCGGGTTCCAGGACATCTCCAGCGCCGGAGAGCAGAAGCGTCTGCTCCCGGTCCGCCACGAGCATCATCGCCTCTAGCCTGCGAAGAGCCCGGTCGGTACGCCATTCCCGCACCATGGTCACGGCGGCCCGCATGAGATTTCCCGAATGCTCCTCCAGAAACTTTTCAAAGCGCTCCAGCAGCGTCATGGCATCGGCGGTGCTTCCGGCGAATCCCGCGAGCACCGTGCCGCGGTAGAGGCGCCGTACCTTTCGCGCCCCCGCCTTGACGACCTGGTTTCCCAACGTGACCTGTCCGTCTCCTGCCATGGCGACGCGGTTCCGGATCCGCACGCAGAGAATCGTCGTTCCCTCAAACATGTTCGTCCGCTCCTCCCCCGCGGGGATGGGCCGCACTGTAGCTCCGGCGCATCTGCTCCGCGGTGATCCTGAGATATTTCTGGGTCGTCACGAGACTTTCGTGGCCCAACAGTTCCTGAAGCACCCGAAGCGACGCGCCTCCCTCAAGCATGTGCGTCGCAAAGGAATGGCGCAGCACGTGGGGCGTCACACCCGCGAGCCCGACGATCCGGGCAGCTCGGGTGACGATACGGTGCACGGTGCGCACCGAAAGCTTCCCACCCTCCTCACCCGGAAAGAGCGGTCCACCCCGCTCCCCCGAAGGCGGGAGGGGCAATTCCAGAAGGGTATCCCGGGCAATGCGTCCCATGGGAACCATGCGCTCCTTGTCCCCCTTGCCGCGCACGCGAATCCACCGCTCCTCAAGCTGCACGTCCTCCCAGTCGAGCGCGACGAGTTCGGCCACGCGCAGACCACAGCCGTACAACAGTTCCAACACCGCCCGGTCGCGATGAAACTCCTCCCCACGCGGCCCCTCTTCGACGAGACGCGCCGTGTCTTCCCGGGAGAGCGCCCGGGGAAGGCGCTGGGGCAGCTTGGGACTCCGCACGGATGCCGCCGCGTTGGAAGCCACTCTTCCGTTCCGCTGGAGGAAGGCGAACCAGCTCCGCACGGCGGAGAGTTTCCTCGCCGCGCTGGTCTTCGCGTATCCGAATCCCATGATGTCCCGAAGAAAAGCACGGACATGGGAGGACGTTATCTCCTCCACGTCCTCAAGCCCCTGCTGGAGAAGAAACTCGCAGAACTGGGCGAGATCGACCGCGTAGTTGGTCACGGTATGATCCGAGCGCCCCAGAGAGAAGCGCAGGTGCTCCAGATAGCGGTCCATTTCGACGGAGAGATTTTCACTCATGGCGCGTATTGTAGCACTTTTCCCTTGAAATTGGGAAATTTCTGGAGAAAGGGGTCATAAGTACTACGGAAAAAGCGTGCCCTGCTTCTCAAGAAAGAGTGCAAGGGCTTCCCGTGCCCTGGTGGCTACCGCTCCGCACCGCTCGGTCCGCCCTCGGATCCGCTTCGAAAGAGGGGGGAAAATGCCGAGATTGCAGTTCATGGGTTGAAAGCTTCCGGGAAGGGCACTGCCGAGATAGTGCAGCAGAGCACCTATGGCGGTCTCTTCGGGCCAGCACGGAAAGGGTGAACCTGCGAGAAAGGCCGCACAATTCACCGCTGCGGCAAGCCCCATGGCGGTGCTCTCCACATAGCCTTCCACGCCGACGAGCTGCCCCGCCAGAAACAGTGCCTCCCGCCCCCTAAGCCGGAGGGAGGAATCCAACGCCAGGGGAGCGTTGACATAGATGTTCCGGTGCATGACGCCGAGACGGATGAACTCCGCCTTCTCCAGTCCCGGAATGAGCCGGAAGACGCGCTCCTGCTCCCCCCAGCGCAGATTGGTCTGAAATCCCACGAGGTTGTAGAGTGTGCCTTCCCGGTTGTCCTGGCGAAGCTGCACCACCGCGTAGGGCTCTCTTCCCGTTCTCGGGTCCGGAAGCCCAACGGGACGCATGGGACCGTAGCGGAGGGTGTCCGGCCCCCGTTCCGCAAGGACTTCCACGGGAAGACATCCCTCGAAATAGCGCGGATCCTGCTCGAATTCCTTCCGAGGTGTCCGTTCCGCCGCCAGCAGGGCGGAAAGAAAACGCTCGTAGGCCTCCCTGTCGAGGGGACAGTTCAGATAATCCTCCCCCTGCCCCCATCGGCTGGCCCGGTAGACCGTACCCGCGTCCACGCTTTCCGCGGTCACCACGGGAGCGACCGCGTCGTAGAAGGCGAGAAAACCTCCCGCGGATTCCCTGAGACACGCCGCAAGCGCAGGACTCGTGAGAGGTCCCGTGGCGATCACCGCGGGTTCTTGGGGCAATGTGGCAACCTCCTCCCGGAGGATCGTCACCAGGGGATGTGCGACGAGACGCTCCGACACGAAACGGGCGAAGAGTTCCCGATCCACCGCCAGAGCCCGCCCCGCGGGAACGGCGCTCTCTTCGGCAGCTTCCATGACGAGGCTCTTCATGCGCCGGAGTTCTTCCTTGAGAAGTCCTCCCGGGCTTTCCGGCACGTCCGACCCGAGGGAATTGCTGCAGACCAGCTCCGCCAGCCACGCCGTCCTGTGGGCGGGAGTGTTGTTTACGGGGCGCATTTCGTGGAGACGAACCGTATGCCCCCGGCGGGCCAACTGCCACGCCGCTTCGCTTCCCGCGAGGCCACCTCCGACGACGGTGACGGACTGGGACGGGACCGGGGCGCTACACATCCGAGGAGGTTTCCTTCGGAGAGCGGGGCGACGGAGTCGTTCCCTTCCGGGGAGTCCGCGGCTTGGCGGCGCTCGGCTTCTTCTTCGGACGCCCGGCCTTTTTCTTCGGTGCGGGTTCAGCGGCCTCACTCTGGCCGGAACAGGCAGGACAGAAAGGAGGCTTGTTCTTTCCCCGCACCATCAGAGGACCACCGCACTCGGGACATTTTTCTCCGCTGGGCTGGTTCCAGGAGACGAAGTCGCAGGCGGGATAGAGGGAACAGCCGTAGAAGAAACGTCCCTTCTTCGTACGTCGCCGCACCACCTCCCCCTTGCCGCAGGTGGGACAGGAAATGCCCAGGGTCTTCAGGATGGGACGGGTGTAGGAGCAGTTCGGATACCCCGAACAGGCGATGAATTCGCCGAAACGCCCTCGCTTGATCACGAGGGGAGCGCCGCACTCGGGACAGGCCTCGCCGATCTCCTTGACGGGGACACGGACACGTTCCGCGTTTTTCTCCGCCGAGGAAAGCGTCTCGGAGAAGGGACGCCAGAAATCGTCCACCACGCCGACCCAGGGGCGGCCGCCCTGCTCGACTTCGTCGAGTTCGCTCTCCATGCCTGCGGTAAAACCGACGTCCACGATCCCAGGAAAATGCGCGACGAGAAAGTCGTTCACCACGAGCCCCAGATCCGTGGGCTCCAGACGCCGCTCGTCGTTGCGCTCCACATATCCCCGGTCGTAGAGCGTCTGGATGATGGTGGCGTAGGTGGAGGGACGACCGATGCCCTTCTCTTCGAGAGCCTTCACGAGCCCGGATTCCGCGTACCGTGCGGGGGGCTTGGTGAAACGCTGCTCCCGGAGGACATCGTCCACGAAAAGCGTCTCCCCCTCCACGGCGGGAGCGATGAGCCCCTCCTTCAGGTCCAGGGGCCAGACCTTGCCCCATCCTTCGAAACGAAGAACCGCTCCGGCCTGGGCGAGACCGTAGGCGCCACACTCGGCTTCGAGGGTGCTCCGGGCCACCACCGCAGCAGACATCTGCGATGCGGTGAAC
>NZ_JARKPW010000171.1:0-71891 GCF_029975095.1 Aminiphilus sp. | reverse complement strand
GTCTCCTCCCGGGTGAAGTAGGGGATGGTGATCTGCTCGGCGATGTTGAAGGGGCTCGCGGTGCTCTGGAGGATCCCCGTGATGTTCGACACGCCCACCAGAATGACGCTCCGGAGACGGTAGTTTCTGCGGTCGTGGTAGGTCCTGCGGAGGGTGTGCAGAAAAGCGTTGAGCAGGGGAAGGTTCTGCAGTCCCTCCATTTCATCCACGACGAGGACGAGATCCCGGCCGGTCTCCTCGGAGAGTCGTCGCCACGATTCGGCGAGCTGGTCCACATCCTTGGGAAGGGAAAGGCGTTCACTCCTGCCGTATTGGGCCAGGCGGAGGTCCGTCTGGATTTTGACCGCCTCAAGAAAGGTCTCCGGAGTCTTCTGCCAGAAGGATTCGAAGGAAAGCCACAGGGGAAGTATGCCGCTGCCGGGCATGAGCAGTTCCTCCGCGAGAAACTGGAAGTAGGTGCTCTTGCCGCTCTGGCGCGGGGCGGTGAGGGTGAAATACCGCCATTCCTCAACTTTCTTCAGCCCCACCGCGAGCAGTTCCGTGCGGGGGACGTAGTAGTTCCGCTCCTTGTCGATGGGGCCTTCGGTGCAGAAGCTGCGCGACATGGATATTCCTCCTTACGGGAACACAGAATGTATGGCACGGGAAATCCACGACCAAATGGACCAGTGACGAGAGCGTTCTGTTCGGCGAACCTCCGGGAGTCATCCTCCCGTTCCGAAAAGAGGTGCTTTGCCCACTGTTGCAAGGCTACCGTACGTCATCTTTCTCCCGCCCGGGCACAGTTCCATTCTACAACGAAGACCGGACGAAACGGGATCCCGAAAAAAACGGGAGAGCCCCGAGGGGCTCTCCCGTGGTGTTACAGGATAGAGCGTGTTGCCGATTCGCGGACTACTTCTTCAACAGAACCGCGAGAGGTGCGAGAAGCAGCAGGGCCAGAGGAGCGAAGCCCGCGTTGCAACCGCCACCACCGCCGCCACCGCCAGTGGTGGGCGTGGGAGCGTCGGCCAGCTTGCAGACGGCAACCTTGAACTCCACCTTGCCGGCCTCGTCGCTGAGGTCGTAGTCGCCGCCGTCGGCGATCTCGTACTCGTCAACCGCTGCGAGCGCAAAGTCGCTGGCGGTCGGGAGCGCAAGGGCTTCCCACGTGCCGTCCGTCTTCATAGCGATCACGGAGTAAGAGGAGTAAGCGGTGACTTCGACAACGGCACTGGTGCCACCGTCAGCGAGATCGCCTGCAACCGTGTCGGCTCCGAGAGTACTGCTGCACACCTTACCCTCGGGGAGCTTCTCTTCGGCAGCAGCCTTCTCCTCGTCGGAAAGTGCTTCCTGGGTGAAGGGCTCCACAAGTCCCTTGTACGCAACGCCTTCGGCGGGCGTTGGGGTAATCGTGGACCAGGGGGTCATGAGTGCGAGCGGGTCGGTGATGATCTTGTCAGCCACGCCGTCATAGATCACGAAGTAGCCGTCAAGGGCCTTCACGTACTCGCCATCCGCAGGCACGCCGTCGGCGAACACGACGTAGAAGGCGAGTTCCATCTCTTCGTCGGCAGCCCAAGCGTCCTTCACGGACATGTCTTTACCGCTGGAGGGCCAGAAGCGGAAGAAGTTCTTGAGGCCCATGGGAGTGCCGGCATTGACCGCGATGGTCTTGAGGTTCTTCCAGGATGCGGCGTCGTCCTTGTCGATCTGCTTGCCAAGGGTAAGCACATCGAAGAGGGCATCCACGGGACCGCGGTTGACATCGGGAACGGTCGCGAACGCATCGTCAAGAGCGGTTGCAACGGAAGCGGCCTTCAGAGCGATCTCGGACCGTTTGAAGTACACCGCGACGCGCAGCGGAGAAATGAGTTCCTTGCCTTCGGGCACGCTGTCGGACTTGGGCGTGATGGTGAAATTGGCGGCCTTGAAGACAACCGTGTCGGCTGCGGGCGGATTGGGGATGACCCGGAGCAGGTTGCAATCGAGCGTCGTGGTGGGCTCGCAGGCCTCGACGCACACATCGAAGAGATCCGAAACGGCAAGGCCCATGGCCTCGGCGACTTTGGCCTTCACAGCGGACTCGAAGGTCATGCCGTGGAGCTTGAAGATCTTGCCCGCGCCAGCACAGGGGTCATCGGTATTGGTGAAATCGATGCACTCCGTCTCGATCCAGATCTGGGGATCCATAACGGTGGTCTGGCAGAAGCGCTCCACGAGCTCTTTCCACTCGTAGTTGAAGTTCGCGTACACCATGTAGCGGGGGTGATTGTCGAAGGAAAGGGCCGGGAGACCGAAATACATGGACATGCCGGGCGCCAGATCCTTCGGGTTAGCACCGTCAATCGTGAATGCAGGACGATCGTTCAGCGCAAGATACTGCACGACATCGCCGTCACCATTCCAGGTCGCGATGGGCGCTGCGGGCTCGTCAACAAGAATATTCGGATCGAACGGTGCGAGCAACGTATCAAACTGATACATGAAACGCTGCTTGTAGGACGTAGCCGTAAACGAGGGGAATTCGGCCACGACAAGCCAGTCGTGGGAGTTTGTCCCCAGGGGTTCCACCGTACCGTCGACAGCGGCGGCATAGTAGGGGAACTTGTTGTAGAGGGACTCGACAACCCAGTCGCGCTGGAAGGTCGCCGTCTTGTCCATCTCGACGACGAAGGGTCCGAGGTCGAGAGTGTGCTTCAGAGCGGCATGCCCCGTGGTCCCGATGGCCTTGTCGAAGATGACCATGTCGTCCTTGTGGGCATAGGTGAGATAGGGATCCTCAGTGGTGGGCAGGAACTGCCACCGCTTGTCATATCCCTCACAGGGAATATAAACGTAGATGTCGGCAGAAACAGTGGTAATAATGCCTGCCGGGTCAGCACCCTGGTCAGCACTCCACACCTCAACGATCAACTTGTTCTTGTAGATCTGATCGCATTCAGTGGGGCAGCACACAAGCCATCGCAACGGAATATCTTCGGAGACAGAATCGGCTGACGTCACCATAATATGACGCACACCCTTTGTGCCCCAGTCGAATTCCGTATAAGTGGAGCCAGCAAGCTGCAGATCAAGGGAAACCTTGTCGACAGAAACCATGCCCCAGTTGTTGTAGTCAGCACTGATATTAAACAACTGCTTTTTGCCGGCTTCCTGATTCGTCTGCGTTGCCCTGATGAAAATGAAATCAGTAGAAGTCACATCAAGGGCTCCCGCGTGGTCGTAGCTCACATAAATACGGTCATGGCTGACGACGAGCGTAGGGATTGCATCAGTACTACTCAGGAAATCCACCTGCTTAACCAGAGAGTCATACTGACCGAACGTCACATCTGTATTGTTCGTCGTGTTTTTGAAGGGGCCTGGCACAGTGACCGCGGCGAACGCGGTCCCGCTGACGAGCAATGCAAGGCAAAGAGCTACTGCCATGAAGATTGCCTGCGTCCTTTTCACTCACTACCACTCCTTCCATGTTCTTGCCCTAAAGACGATTCCGCTGCGTTCCGTAAAACCGCCTTGCCTTACCCAGTTCTTCGCTCCGCACCACCCCCTCGGAAGCTATAAGGCCATTTCCTGCTGTGCTGTCCTGTCCGTTTTCTCTCCACGCAAGCTCCGAGCCTGAGGGAGCGTGGATTTTGCGTGGATTCTACCATCATCCTTTGGGCCGATCAAGCCCGAAAGCACCTCCAGATACTACCTTTTCTTGCGCTTTTCGTCAATTCTTTCCGGTGTTTCCTTCCTGCAACACAAGTCCCGTCACGGCAACGAGCCAGCTCATTCTTTCCCGATCCTGCCCCCTCTCGATCCGCCAGGGCGAGGAACTCCCGTCCGGGGCGACATAACAGGAGGCGGGCTCCGCCCGCCAGTCCGCCCCTTCGGGGATCCACTGCATCGGGAGCGGTCGCCACTCCTCTTCTTTGCCACTTCCCTCCCCGGCGGAAATCGCCGCCGTGATGCGCCCACTCTCGACGGAAAGCCGCACCACCCGAAATTCGCCGGCGCGGTCCGCCGCCTCCCAGAGCAAGCGCTGCAGCAGCCGGGCGTCCGGCTCGGTACGGGCAAGGACGCGGGGAATCACCACCAGCGCGAGAACCGACAGAATGCCCAGCACCACCGCAAGTTCGAGGAGAGTGAATCCCCGGGACGACAGGTTACCAGTTCGTGATGTCCGCGTTGTTTCCCTCTCCTCCCTCCACACCGTCGGGCCCCAGGGAGAGCAGGTCGATCTCACCGTGATCACCGGGATTGCGATAGAGGTAGGAATTGCCCCAGGGGTCGACGGGAACCTTCTTGAGATAGCCGCCGGAACGCCAGTTTTTGGGCTCCGGGGCGAGGGATGGCTTGGTCACAAGGGCGGTGATGCCCTGTTCCGTGGTGGGATAAAAACCGTTGTCGAGACGGAAGAGATCCAGAGCCTGCTCGATCTCCTTGATCTGCACGCTCGCGGCGGTGCGCCGGGCCTGTTCGCCCTGTCCCATCACGCGGGGCACCACCAATGTGGCGAGCAGCCCCAGAATGACCACCACGACCATGACCTCCACCAGGGTGAACCCCGGCCTGCGTGCGCGTCGATGCGCCAAAGCAAAGCACCTCCAAGATAGTGGTCTCGGGGCATTGTACCACAGGAGCGTATCCAATGCCACTCTTCATTTAACAAATGTGGAAATATCAAAAATAGGAAGCAGAACGGCGACGACGACAAAACCCACCATGCCCCCCATGGCAACGACCATAATCGGTTCGAGGAGGTTCGTCAAGCGCTCCATCTGCTCTTCCGCGATCTCCCAGGCGTTCTCTCCCGTGCGGCGCAATGCCTCGGCGAGTTCACCCCCCATTTCGCCCACCCGGACCATGTAGACGACTTCTTCCGCAAAGGCACCGCTCTTCTCGAGCGCTGCTGCAAAACGCAGCCCTCCCTTGACGAGATCCGCCACGGTGCGCCATCGTTCGCTGTTCCGGTCCATGGAGGCGGCGAGCTGAAGCCCCTGCACGAGGGGAATTCCCGCATCGCACAGCGTCGCCAGATGGGAGAAGACCAGGGAGAGGGCGATACGCTCCTGCAAGCCCCTCAGAAACGGCACGGGAATGCGGGCCAGGCGGCGCCGGAAGAGAAAACCCAAGAGCGCTCCCGCCAGCGTAAGGGGAAGAAACCACTCCCGGGCGAAGCCGGAGATGGCGAGAAGAATTCGCGTGGGCAGGGGAAGGGTCTGCCCGATCTCGGCGAAGAGTTCGGTCATCTTGGGCACCACGTAGGAAAGGAGAAAGGTCACGACAGCCCCGCCCACCAGGAGCATCACCAGCGGATAGGTGAGCGCCCCACGAACCTTGCGGCGGAGGGAGAGTTCCAGCCGATAGAGAGATGCGGCCTTGTCTAACACCGTGGGAAGGGCACCCCCGTTCTCGCCGGATTCGACGATGCCCACGAGCCCATCCCGGAAAACGCCGAGATCGCGCATGCCCGCGGAAACCTTGCGCCCCGCCTGGACACTCTCCAGCAGTTCACCGTACACGGCGGCCACGGCCCGATCCGGAGACTGGCGGGAAAGAAGTTTCAGCGCATCCGTGAGGGTGAGCCCTCCTTTTAAATAGGAAGCGAGACTCTTGCAGAAGAAGACGTGCCCTTCCAGGGAAAGGCGCCGGAGACGCTTTTTTTTCGTGGCCTGTTCCTGGGCGATGGAGACCACGACAAGCCCTCGTCCTTCGAGCTGAAACACCGCTCCGGCCTGGGAAGAGGCCTCCAGTGTGCCCTGTTTGGACCTGCCGGCGCCGTCGTAGGCGGTGTAGCGAAAGACGGGCACGACGCTCAGGCCTCTCCTGCCACCCGGAGCAGTTCCTCCGGCGTGGTCAGTCCTGCGCTCACCTTGGCGAAGCCCAGTTCCCAGAGAGTGCGCAATCCCTTTTCCCTGGCCAGTGTCCGCAGGGCTCCACCCGGGCGCGACGCGGCGATGGCCTCCTGCATCTCGCCGTCTACCACGAATTGTTCGTAAAGGCCAACGCGCCCACGATATCCCGTGTTTCGGCAATGGTCACATCCGTGCCCCCTCCAGGCCTTTTCGAGCCCTCTCCGGGCAAGCAGGGATGGCACGGAGGTTTCCTCGCGGCACTTGGGACAGATGCGCCGCACAAGGCGCTGGGCCACCACGCCGATGAGCGATCCCGAGACCAGGTAGGGCTCGATGCCCATGTCTGTAAGGCGGGTGACGGCGCTGGTGCTGTCATTGGTGTGCAGCGTCGAGAGAACCAAGTGCCCCGTGAGGGATGCCTGGACACCGATGTGGGCGGTCTCGAAATCCCGCATCTCTCCCACCATGACGATATCCGGGTCCTGGCGCAGAATGGAGCGCAGCGCCGAGGCGAAGGTGACTCCCGCCTTCTCATTGACCTGGATCTGGGCCACGCCGGGGAGATCGTACTCCACGGGGTCCTCCACGGTGATGACGTTCACCTCGGGGCGGGCCAGGGTCCGGAGCATGGCGTAGAGTGTGGTGGTCTTTCCCGACCCCGTGGGGCCGGTGAGAAGAATCATGCCGTAGGGACGGGCGATGAGCGATTCCAGGGAGATGCGCTCCTCTTCCGCCATGCCGAGATCCTCCAGGGAGAGAAGCCCCTGGGCCTTGTCGAGAATGCGGAGAGCCAGGCGTTCTCCGTGCTGGGTAGGGACACTTCCCACGCGAATGTCCACGTCCCTGTCACCCAGAGAGATGCCGATGCGCCCGTCCTGGGGAATGAAGCGCTCGGCGATGTCCATGCGAGCCATGACCTTGATCCGGCTCGTCAGGGGAGCCTGATGCCCCTTGGGAAGGCGGAGTTTTTCCAGGAGCACCCCGTCGATGCGGTAGCGGATGACCAGGCTGTCCTCGAAGGGTTCGATATGGATGTCCGTGGCCCGTTCGCGGATCGCCTCCTGGATCACGCCGTTCACGAGCCGGATGACCGGCGCATCCACGGAATCGGAGAGCACGTCCTCCCGGACGAGATCCGACAGATCCTCCACGGCCTCGATGGCGCCGGTGGTCTCCTCTCCGAGGGAGCTCCGCATGTCGTAGAGCGCCCGGATCAGCTCGGCGATGCGTTCCTGGGGATGGAGTTCCACCTCCACGGAACGGTTGAGAAACGCCCCGAGGATCTGGGCCGTGGCATACTGCTCCAGCGAAGAGATGGCCACGACGAGAAGATCTCCGGAAGTGCGGATGGGCAAAATACCGAACTGGCGGAGCGAATCCAGGCTCAGGGACGGTGGCAACAGCGCCCTGATCTGCTCAGGCCCGGGAAGGAGCATTGGCGTGACGGACGCGGCCACCGTTCCTTCCGCCGTTACGACGCGTTCTTCCTGCGAAAACGCTTTCGTCACCTCCGTCACTGCTTCTTCACCGCTTCCCGATAGAGCTGCTCGAACCGCTTCTGCACCGCGTCCTCGTGGGGAGAGAGCTGCAGGTCCCCCGATTCGGCCACCTCCCGGGTGATGGAACTCAGTTCGCCGGGCTCCTCCACGATGTAGGGAGTGAGAAAAACCATGAGATCCACTTTTTCCTTCTGCTTCACCGTGCGCTGGAAGAGATTACCGATCAGCGGAATGTAGGACAGGCCGGGAACGCGCTGGCGCAGCGATTTTTCCGCCTCCTTCATCAATCCACCCAGGATGACCGTCTGCCCGTCCTCCACGGTGATGGAGGTCTTGATCTCCCTTTTGGTCGTCACGGGGCGCTCCGATGCCATGGAGGTGAGCACGTCCTCCACGACCTGCTCGATCTCGAGCACTACCAGATTGTTGCTCCGGACTCTGGGCGTAACCTTCAGGATGAGGCCCGTGTCCTTGTACTCGTAGCTGTTCTGCACCGCCGAAGGATTGGACGTGTCGGAGGTCTTGGATTTGAGCTGGGGAATGACCTGTCCCACCTGCAGGGAGGCGGGAACACTGTCGGTGCAGAGCACCCGCGGCATGGAGAGAACGTTGATGGCGTCGAATTTCTTGAGGAGATTCACGTAGGCGAAGACAAGTCCTTTGCCTTCGTAACTGGTTATGACATGATCGTTGCCGCTGCTGTCTGTGTAGATACTCTCCACCTTGGTGAGGTTCTGGAACCACTCCAGAAACGTGTCCGGAATGGCCGTATCGCCCATGCTGAGCTGGCCGCCGATGATGGCGTCTCCCGTGACGGAACCACCCCAGGTGGACCAGTCCACGCCGGCGTTGTCCAGTTTGGTCATGTTCACCTCCGCCACAAGACCGCGGATGAGCACCTGCTTGGGGCGCCGGTCGAGCTGATCCAGAATCTTCACGATGGATTCATACCGCTGGGAGGATGCGGCAAAGATGACCGTATTGTTGGGCTCGTCCGCCACGGCAACGGTGGGGAGCTTGCCCTGCTGGTCCGCCTGCATGCCCGCGGCCATGGCGAGAAGCTGGCCGAGTTTCTCCGCCACGTCCTTGGCTCCGGCGTTCTGGAGCTGGTACACGTGGAACTCGCCTTCCACGCTGGGAACGTCGAGACGGGTCACAAGGTCGTCAAGCTCCTTTGCTCCCTTGGGGTCGTGGACCACGACGAGAGTCTTGCGCGCATCGTCCGCCACGGCCACCACGCCGAAGAGAGAGGAATTGGCCTGTTGGGAGATGATGTTCAGGTAATTGACGAGCGTGCTGGGAGGAATGTGCCCCAAGGTGATCACTCGGGTAACTCTGGAACTGTCCGCGACATCGAGCGCATGAATGATGCCGATGGCCTTCTGCACATCCGTGGCACGCCCCACGAGCACGATGCCCGTGCCGGAATCAAGGGGCGTCACGGTGACGGTGGGGACATTGGGCTGAATGGCCTTGAGGACGAATCCCGCCGAAACGTAGTCGAGGGGCACCACTTGGGTGACGTTCTGTTCTCCCAGGCCGGGACCGACCCGCCCCTTGCGGACGACGGGATCCGCCGTGGCTCCCACCCGCTGGGCATTGGCAACCTTGGTGTATCCTGTCTGAGGAACGAGGGCGAGACCGTTCATCTCCAGAACGGAGATCATCACCTGCCGCGCCTCCTTGAGAGAGACGGGGCGCTGGGAGAGAAGCGTGACGTTCCCCTTGAGGTTGGGGTCCACGACGATATTCTCCTCCAGAAGCTCCGACATGAACCGGAGAAATTTCACCAATTCCAAATCCTTGAAGTTGAACTGCACCCGGCCGCTTTCCCGCATCATCCGCGCCGCCTCGACAAGGTTCAGTTCGTCCTGGGGGTTGGCGCCGTTTCCGTTGGGTGCGGGCTGGGCCTCCTGCGCGAAGGCATCGCTGAAACAGAGCATCGACAGCACTCCCGCCAGAAGGACCCCCGCAACGATTCGGACCAGCTGGCCTTTCGTGTCGCAATGTCTCTCTCGGTTCGTCATCGTCTTCCCCCCGCTGTTTACGGCAGATAGAACAGAACGGATCTGTCCCTGTAGGTCACGTGAAGCTTTCGGAACTGAATCGTCGTCAGGTCGTTCATCACGCTCTGGTCGACCTTCTCGATCCGCCAGGAAAGATCGCCGCTGGCGCTCTCGTCGGGAACGCTCTCACCGCCGAGAAAAAGGATCTGAAGCGCCCTGGCCTGGTCGAGAAGCTCCCGCTGGAACACCACCTCGGCGACGGCCTTCTGGGAGATCATGGCGAGGCGGAGCGCTCCCGTGGCGGCAAGCCCCAGGATGGTCACCGCAACAAGGACCTCCAGCAGCGTGAACCCCCCCCGTCTCATCGGACCACGTAGTTGAGCTGCACCGGTTCGTCTTTGCGGACCACGCTCACCTCGAACCGCTCGCCTCCCATGAGGGAGTTGATGGCGTTGGCCACGTCGCCCATGTTGCTGATGGGAATGCCGTTCACCCCCTGAATGACGTCACCGGGGCGGACGCCCAGGGCAAAGAGGATACTGTTCTTCTCGATGTTCCGAACCTCTATTCCTGCGGCAACGCCGTCGGTGATCTTCGGCACCAGCCGGACCTTCTTCAATTCGTCGAAGGGGTTGAGCAGAAGCTCGTTCACCGTGTCCCGGGCGATGATTCCCTCCTGACCCGGCGCGGCGGGAGTGAGGTTTTCCGCAGTGGAAGAGGACTCCGCCGGAGGCGGCGTCGGAGCGTCCGCAGCCCGCTCTTTCGATGCCGGTTTGGAGGGAATCTGCCCGCCTCCGTCGAGCACGCGGAAGAAGAGTTCGTGTTCCTCCTCGCCTGCGGCGAGCAGAACGCTGTTCTTGGCGACGCGCCGCAGAAGCCATCCTTCCACGCGCTGTCCCTGAAGCACGAGGGACGTTCCCCCGGGACCGACGAGCCAGGCCGCCACGGGAGGCATGGTCCCGACAAGAGAAATTTTCCCGATGTCCGCAACCGGCGCCGCTCTTTCCTCCGCGGGTTTTTCAGACGACGCCGCTTTTTCGTCGGAACGCGCACTGCCTGAAGCGACACCGAAGGGAGAGCGGGCGACGAAGAGACGCATTCCTTCCGGAACGGGAACGACACCACTTCCCGAGTCCGATGCCGAAGCAGCGCGGATCACCGTGGCTATGCGGCTCTCCATCACCTGATGCTGCAGAAAGAGCCCCAGCAGGGTAGCGCAAAACCAGCCGACGATCCAGGCACAAAGCGCCCCCAGCACCCAGGGCAGGGTTTTTTCGAGAATGCCCACGGTACGGGGAGAGACGACGAGATCTCCGCCGCCGAAGGAAAGAAACCGATCCCGCAGCAGAGCCTTCATCGGTGCACCCTCCATTCTCCCGCCGATCCCTCCCGGGCAAGGGGAAGAAGCGACGTGAGCGCATTCAGCGCGGGATCCAGCTCGGCCGGGATCTTGAGGCGCAGGTCCGCCTTGGTGATCTTCGCCGTCGCGGGCGAAACGGCAATGTACCCGGACGCCGCAAACTCACCCTTGATGTCCACCTGTTCCAGCGCGACACCGCCGCTTCCCGCGACAAGACGGAAGGAACCGCTGCGCCAGGCGGCCCCTTTGCCGCCGAGCATGCGCATGTCGCCCCCCGAAAGAGAGACGGCACAGACGCCCCGTCGCTCCAGAAACGAAGCCGTCGGATGAGGCGTCACGACCAGCCTCCCCTCCCGGAGAGTGAGGAGCGGCGATGCAAGGGAAAGGTTGACGAAGGTGAAGCGGGGGAACATTCTGCCCTCCACGACGATATCGTCGTAAAGAAGCGCGAACCCCTGTTCGGCCAGTCGCGGGGTGGTACGGGCCAGGGCATACCGGGCCGCTCCCTCCCAGGGGAAGTGCACCCAGAGAGCGAGGAGGGCGATGAGAAACAAACCCCCTCCGTAAAGAACGGAAGAAAGCCGACGGGTCATTGCCCCACCCCCACGAGAAGAGAAAGAAGGTAGAGCTTCTCCCCTCCGGAGGGAAGCACCTTCAGTTCCGCGGAGCGAATGGAGAACCCTTCCGCGCCGAGTTCCTGGAGCAGACGTCCAAGCTCTTCTCCGTAAAGGCGTTCCACCTGCACGGCGATGCCCGTTCCGGAGGAGGCGAACTGCGCGACGCGATCCCGCAGGGCAAGGCGGTCGAGCATCCGGGAGAGTGCTCCCAGGGCATCCACGGCGGAAATCTCCTTTTTCTCCTCTTTGTGAGGAAGGGCCTGATACTGGGAAAGTGTGCGCATCAGCTGAAGAAAACGCCCTTCCTGCACCGCCGCACGGGCATCCACGCTCTTGGCGTCGGCACGCCACAGAAATCCGGCGCTCCACACGAGAAGACAGAGAAGGGCAACCAACAGGGAGACGCGGGAATCTTTGAACCCCTCGCCGAATCGGGTCAGAACATTCCCGAAACTCATCCCCTTCATGATGCGGACCACCTCACTGTCATGGTGAAACGAAGGCCGCCCCCCGGCGCCTGGGAAATGTCCCCGAGTTGCGTCTCCATCCTCGACGAGGCGTTCTTCGCGCCGAGAGCGGCGCATTGCCGCTGAAACGCCTGGATCGCCTCCACCGTTGCGGCGGAACCGATGATCTCCGCTCCGTCTTCTCCGTAGCGCAATGTCTCCAGGAGGATGTCCTTCCCTTCCGTCGCCTCCCAGGCTTCGCCGAGGAGGGCGATGAGATCCGCCAACTGCACGCTCTTTCCCGTTCCCTGGGCCTGCACGAGCCGGGCCCTTGCCTGACTGAGCGGATCGTTCACGGGGCCGTCTCCGAAAACGGAACGGTAGGCCGTGACGGCACTGGTACGGAGCCTGTCGAGATAGAGTTCTCCCTCCCGCAGGGAAAGCCGGGCTCCGGCGGCGAAGAGGAGCCCCAGAAGGGTCGCCGCGAGCAGCGTCCGTCTCCAGAGAACCAGCAGGCGATCCGTGACGAGGGCCGCATCGACTCCCCGGGAGGACACACTGAACTCCGCCAGGGACGGAAACGCCGCGAGCGTGCGCTCCGCTGCGGCGAAAAGGGCACCCGCCGCTTCCTCCGGCTGTTCCCGAGCGTCGAAACGGATCAGGCGCGGTATCTCTCGCCCTGCGGCACCGCAGTACTTCCGGAGCCACGCTTCCTCCTCGTCCGGGGGGTGTTCTTCCCGGGGGCGCCAGCGATAGAGAACGGGAATTCCTTCCTGAAAGAGGAGAGAACAAAGGTTTTCCTCGTCGGCCCAGACCACGGCGCCGTCCTCTCCCGCATCGGCGGCGAAGGCGAGGGGAGCGGGCCAGACCGTGACGGACTGGTTCCGGTCGACCCGTTCTCCGAGACGCACGAAATCCTTTCGGGAAAGAATCCACGCCACACCGCGAGCCCCTTTGCCTCCGCCTTCGACCACGAGGGGAAGAATTTCCACGTCACCGAGTCCGCTCCGGAGAGGCTGCACCTGAAGGCGCAGCGCCTCGCGGATTCGTGTGACATTGGAAAAAGGAAAGGCGAAGGGGCGCAGCGACAGGGTCTGCATTCCCGAGACGAGGAGCAGCGTGGGACGGGACAGATCGGGCTCCGCAACAGCACGGAAGCGCCCCCCTTCCGGAAGGAGATAGGTGTTTTCCGTTCGGAGACAGGGTACCAGTGCACGTCGCCTCATACAGCGCTCTTCCTTCCCTTGATCATCGGTCTCTTTCGTTTTCTCCTCCGTCGAGATCCAAACCGGAACACCTCGCCCCGACAGGAAAGAGGTTACGAGGAGGAGGGGATTCAGTTTCGCAGGTCGGACTCGCTCGAAAGAGCCGTCCGCTCCTTCCAGAGAACGACGCGGCATTCCTTCTGAGCCCGCCGGAGGACTCCCTGGTACAACGCGGCGTGGCCGCTTCCGCCCGCTTCCTGCACCCGAATGTCCACCTGGAAATACTCGCTCGACACGCCGAGCAATCCCGCCAACCTGGGAATCGCGCCCTTGGGGAGCATCTTGTTGACATCGCTCATGTTCTTGAAAGGCGCACTCTTTCTTGCGGCGACGATCCGCGCCGCCGCCCCGTCGTCCATCTCGGAGTCGAGGAGTTCCAGCACGCGCCGGGGAGCCATGTTGACGTTGATCTTCGCTCCTCCCCAGATGTCGCAGTAATCCCGGAACCCGAGCTGCCCCAGGGCACGGTTTCCCTCCAGGAACGTTTCGTCCACGCCGGGACAGTTTCGCAGTTCCGAAAGATCCGCCAGCGCACGGTTCGGAAAATCTCCCCGCTCCGCACCCCCGAGACGGGGGGACTTGTCCGCGTCGAGAAAATCGAGGAGCAGTGACTCAAGATCGGAACGCCCCAGTGTGACGAGGACCTGCGTCCAGGGATATTTGAGCTCCCGGCGGAGCGTCCTTCGATCCGGCAGAAAGAGAGCGTTCACCGGAATCTTTCCGTCCAGAGGCGTGATGGTCACGGAGAAGACTTTGCCGTCATCGGTGGGAAAGACATACTCCGAAAACCAGGGTTCATGAAGCGAGTCGTAGGCGTTCGGGTCCTGCAGAAGCCCCAGCGCAACCTTGTGGAGCAGCACATAGGCGATGCTCCGGGATTCCTGGGTGAACCGTTCGTAGAACACGGCGCGCATCTGCGTTCGTGCGAACCAGGCGAAGGCGGTCACTCCCGAGAGCAACGCCATGACCACGAGGAGTACCGCCACGAGCACGAAACCGCGATTTCCCCTGCGGAAAGACGCGGGAGCATTACAGTTGGGGAAGCCAGTCCTCATAGGTGACGCTCTTTTCCTTCCTGCCGAGGGTTACTCGAAGAGCGAAGGGATATCGCCCCGAGTAGGAATCCACCCACTTTCCCCGATCGTAGGCGGCGACACGGAAGCTGTCCACACCGGGCAGGACCAGCTGGGCCCTTCCCGGATCCAGGTTCGCCGGGTCCACTTCATTGGCCGACACATAAGGAAGTATCCATCTGTACAATCCCGGCAGAGCCGTGCTGCCGATATCCGCCCGAACGACTCTGTAGACGATGGTCCCGATGGGACTTCCATAGAGAAGCGGCGCCGCGGTACGAAAGAGCACCGCATCGTCGGGAACGCCGCCGAGACGCTCCCGGGAGGCAATCCGGAACAACACGTCCCCCGTGGCGGGAAGCATCTCCCGCAGATCCCCCGCGATGGCCGCCGCCGCCATCCGCAAAGCCCGCTTCTGGCCGTACTCTTCCTCCAGTTCGCCCAGGTTGCGCAGCACGTGAAAGAGAGGCGCCCCGGCAAGGGTGAACACGACCGCCACGAGGGCAACCACGGTGAGTACCTCAAAGAGTGTGAACCCCCGCCGCCGGCCCATCTTTCCGTTCACTCCGCTTTGGGAGGCACGAAACGCACGCGGAGTTCCACCACAAGGCTGCGCTGATCGAGTTCGTGCACCTTCCACGTCACGGCGACACCTTTTTTCTTCTGATACTCCACGATTTCGCCCAACTGGCGTAACACCTCTCCTCCGGGACCGGCCGAGGCCGGCTCTCCGGGAAGAGACACCTGCTCCGCCGTCGCGGGCGAGCACGCCGCTTCGCTCTCTCCATCCTCGACATGCCCCGAGAACGAAAGGGGCTCCGGAGAAGCGAAGGATGTCGTCCCCAGAGTTCTTCTGCGCCGTTCCATCTCCCGGGCGGTCACGCTTTCGTTCACCGCCTCTCCGGCAAGGCGGAGTTGGTCCTCCTCGTCAAGCCCCACAAGGGCTCTGGCCTGGCGTTCACCGAGCTTTCCCTCTTCGATCAGTTTCTGCACGGGGAGAGCGAGCTTCAGAAGGCGGAGTTTGTTCGCCACCGCCGCCTGGGAGCGCCCGATGCGCCGGGCAAGCTCCACCTGGGTCATGCCGCTCCGCTCCAGAAGCTCCGCAAGGGAACGGGCTTCCTCCACGGGGGAGAGATCCTGGCGCTGCAGGTTCTCGACCAGGGCGAGCACGTGCTGGTCCTGGGGCGTCACCTCCACCACGCGGGCGGGGATGGTGCTCCTTCCGGCCATTCTCGATGCGCGAAGCCGCCGTTCACCCGCGACAAGCTCGTAGCCTCCCGGTGTCTCCCGGACGAGCACGGGCTGCAGAACCCCCACCTCGCGGATGGAGGCGGCAAGCTCCTCCAATCCGTCGGGATCAAAATGACGACGGGGCTGCCTCGGGTTCGGCAGCACCGCATCGAGTTCGAGAAGAAGCAGACGTTCATCCTGGACGGCACTCCGTTCGGTCTGTTCCGCCTCGGGAGCTGCGGGATCGGGTTCGGAAGGAATTTCGGAGGCGGGAAGGTCAAGGGTCTGATCCACGGGGAGCAGAATGCTCCGGCCTTTGTCGTGACACATCTCCGAGGGAGCCTCGTCCGGTCCCTCGACAACGGTTCCGCCCTGTCTGTTCTTGAGAAAACGGACCACGTCCATGGAGAGCCTCCTTTCCCGCTTCGCAGGCATTCTCCCATTCTGCACGAGTCGGGGTCAACCGTAAAGTGGCCGACCCTCGAAAAGGGCGCCCCTTCCTCAGAAGAGACGCTCCGCGTTGACGAAACGGGCGTACTCCTTGAGGAAGACGAGGTGCACGCTCCCCGTGGGTCCGTTACGTTGTTTGGCCACGATGATCTCCGCCCGGTTGTCCTCGAGATCGGGGTTCGCGACAGCCTCGTAATAGCCGGGACGAAAAAGGAGTACCACGAGATCCGCGTCCTGCTCGATGGCACCGCTGTCCCGAAGGTCCGAAAGCTGGGGGCGCTTGTCCTGGCGCTGCTCCACCGCCCGGGAGAGCTGCGAGAGAGCCACTACGGGCACATCCAGCTCCCGGGCGATGCCCTTGAGCGCTCGGGAGATCTCGGACACTTCCTGCTGCTTGCTCTCCGCCGGACGAGGGGTGCGCATGAGCTGCAGGTAGTCCACGACGACAAGCCCGACCTCCTGGACCATGGCCTTGAAACGGCGGCACCGGGCGCGCAGTTCCAGCGTGGACAGGTCGGAACTGTCGTCGATGTAGATTGGGGCCTGGGCAAGGCGGCCTGCGGCCTCGGCAAGGCTGTCCCATGCGCTCTCGTGAAAGGTTCCCGTGCGAAGATCGTGAATGTTGATCCGCGCCTCGGCACCGAGCATTCGCTGCACGAGCTGCTCCGCTCCCATCTCCAGGCTGAAGAGGAGGACGGGGCGCTTTCCGTTCACGGCGGCTCCCTGGGCGACGTTGAGGGCGAAGGCGGTTTTCCCCATGGAGGGACGGGCCGCGACGATGTTGAGGCTCCCCGGCTGGAGACCGCCGGTAATGCGATCGAAGTCGACAAAGCTCGTGGCCGTCCCCGTGACGGGCTGCCCCCGGTGGAAGTTTTCCTCAATCTGCTGGAAGGTGGTGCTCAGCACATCCCCCACATGCTTGAAGGGTGTACCGCCGCCGCGCTGGGACAGTTCGAAGACGGACCGCTCCGCCTCGTCCAGGATGTCCCCCAGTTCGCGGTCCTCCGCATAAGCCAGGCGCACAATGGCTCCTCCCGCCTGGATGAGGCGACGGCGTACCGCTTTGTCCCGCACGATTTCCGCGTGCCAGGCCACGTTCGCCGTTGTGGGAACACCGTCCACGAGGGCCGCCATGAAAGACTGCCCGCCCAGCTTTTCCGCGAGGTTGCGCCGCCCCACCTCCTCCCAGAACGTGAGGAGATCCACGGGACGATCCTTCCGGGACATGGTTTCCATGATTTCGAAGCCCATGCGGTGATGCAGATCGTAGAAATCCTCGGGAGTGAGCATCTCCGTTGCGGTGAGGAGCGCATCCCTGTCGAGGAGGCACGCGCCGAGCACGGCCCGTTCCGCCTCCAGGCTATGGGGCGGAACACGATCGAAGAGGGAATCCGCCACTTATTCCGCCTCCACCAAGACCGTCATGGCCACGTCGATACCCGCGTGCAGATGGATCGAAAAGGGGAAGGTGCCGCAGGACCGAATGGGCTCGCCGAGACGCACGTCCTTCTTGTCCACCTCCTGGCCGAGCTGAGCGAAAACAGCCTGGGCGATCTGGGCGGAGGTGACACTTCCGAAAAGCTTGCCGCCCTCACCCGCGCTGACCCGCACCGAAACCCGCTTGCCCTGGAGATGGCGCTGACGTTCGAGAGCCTGTTGCTCCTGTTTCTTCGCCTTGTTTTTTCGGTTTTCCTGGCGCTGCTCCCACTCCCTGATCTTTCCCGCGTCGGCTTCCTCCGCGAGTCCCCTGGGAATGAGATAGTTCCTGCCGTAGCCGTCGGCCACGTCGGCCAGGTCTCCCGATTTCCCCACACCGGACACATCCTTGGTAAGTATGACTTTCATCGTTGCGTCACCTCCGAAACCGAGTTCGCACGTCCAGCCACATGTCGGCCATGCCGAGGAGCAAACAGAGCTGTGACAGGAAGGGGACGAAAAGAAGCAACGCGAGAAGCCCGTAACGGAGAATCCCCACTCCCTTGTGGCGCAGCCATGCCATGGCCACCGACGCGCCCTGGACGAAAAAAAGCATGCTCACCAACACCCGCAGGTTGAGCCCCATGCGGAACGCAACCTGCCGCACCCCCTCGGAGGCGAATCCGTTCTGTTCCGCGACCTTTGAAAGAAAGAGCAGCAGCACCGAGGCGAGAAGCGCCCAGAAAATGCTCCGGGGAAACCGCCACTCCGAAAAGGACGGAAGTTCGGGCATGCCGGGCATCCCCAGACGGCGCACCACCAGATTGCTCACCACGTAGCTGAGCCAGCAGTCCATGCCCGCCGCCACGACGAGAAGAGAGGGAAAGACAAGGGGCAGAATGCCCAGGGTCTGTTCCATCTGGGTACGAAACGCGGCGACCGCCTCGGAGGATGCCGCCCACCCCCCGGCGGAGGCGAGCATTCTGTCCAGCACCTGCTGCATCTCCACGGGGTCCACCGAAAAAGGGTTCAGCCCGGTGATCTTCGTGATGAGCAGCATGAGAAGCAACTTGCTGCCCAGGGAGACCAGGATGCCGTAGAGCATGATCTCCACGCCGTTCCGGTAGCGGCGAGCGAGCCATCCGATGCCCACGCCGAGGACACCGAACCCCAGCGCGAAGAAGAGGGCGCTCACCGGGCCCAGAAAGGCCGCGACGAGAAACGCCGCCACTCCCATGCCGGCGAGAGCTCTCCGAAGATTGTGTCGCAATCCGAGAATGACGAGCGGCGCGGGGCAGAGCAGCGTCACCATCACGCCCAGAAAGGGAAGGAGATGGCTCGCCAGAAAGAGCACCACCGCCAGCGCCACGAGAAGTGCCGATTCGACCAGGGCCCGGGTGGGATTCATGGATCACCTCCGGATAGAGAAATGGGGGAGGAGCACATGCCCCTCCCCCATGGGTTCGCGCACGCCGCCTAATCGGCGGTGAAGGGCACGAGAGCCATCATGCGGGCCCGCTTGATAGCCATGGTGAGCTGCCGCTGATGCTTCGCGCAGTTTCCCGTGACTCTCCGGGGAAGGATCTTCCCGCGCTCGGAAATGTATTTCCGCAGCCGTTCCACATCCTTGTAATCCGCGGAGTCAAGCTTGTCCACGCAGAAAAAGCATACCTTGGGACGACGCTTGTTGCGCTTTCTGTTGGCAAAGGCCATGTGCCTTCCCTCCTTCGTTTAAAAGGGGATATCCGCCTCTTCCCCGCCTCCGGTTCCGGACCCGTCGATCTCGGCGAAGTCCATGGGGAAATCCCCCTCCATCTCTCCGCCGAAACCGCTCTCGCGCAGGCTCGCCACCTGTCCGGAACGGAAGGAACCAGAGAGGGCGCCGTGGGACTCCTGCCCTTCCTCGCGGCGGGGGCTTCCGAGAAACTGCACGTTTCGGGCGACGACCTCCGTGAAGGTGCGTTTCTGACCGTCCTTCTCGTAGCTGCTGACGCGAATGCGCCCCTCCACGAGCACGGCACTGCCCTTCCGGAGATATTTCTCACAGTTTTCCGCCTGGGAGCCCCAGGCGCTCACGGGAATGAAATCCACCTCTTCGTGAATTTCCCCGTTCTGCCCCTTCCACTTTCGGTTCACCGCCACCGCGAACTTGGCGACGGCCTGTTTTGAGGCGGTGTAGCGAACTTCCGGATCCCTCGCCACATTGCCCACGATGACCGCCAGGTTGAATCCGCGAGCCATGGGGAACCTCCTATTTTTCCTGGAGTACCACGATGTGACGCATCACCTGGCTCTTGAGCCGGGTAAGGCGCTCCAGCTCCTTCACCTGAACCGGATCGAGAGTAAACGAATAGATCGCGTAGAGTCCCTCGGTCTTCTTTTGGACGGGATAGGCAAGACGCCTCTTTCCCCATCTGTCGATCTTGGAGATCGTTCCTCCAAGGCCACGCACCATTTCCGCAACTTCCTCCACCGACGCGTTGTAATCCTCCACGTCGGGGTGGAGCAGCACCATCATCTCGTAGGGCCGCACCACCACTCACCTCCTCCCTTTGGGCTGACGGCCTCTCCTTCGGGGGAGAGGCAGGGAAACACAGCAAGTCATTATACGTTACGGGGCGGTTCTGGGCAAGACCTTGGGGGGCTCGCCGGAAACCACGACAAATCTGTAGATCCGTTCGTCCGGATAGGCCAGGTTGAACTGTTCCCGGGCAAGTCGCGCCATGCCCTCCGTGGTCTTGTAATAGGCGATGTGATCCCGGAGGCGTCCAAGCTCTCTGTTCATGCGCACGAGCGTGTCCATGCGCTGATCCACCTGCTGGGAGAGCCGGGCGATGCGGGCCGCCTCGAAGGCATAGGCCGTGAGGAGCACCGCCGAGGCAAGTCCGAAGGCAGTGGCCAGGAGAACCCAGCGCAATCGCGGCATGTCACATTTTTTCCGGCGCACCCACGCCCAGGAGCTTCAGGGCGTTTGCCAAAACAAGGCGAACGGCCTGGCCGAGGAGAAGTCGCCCCTCCTGCAGCGGCGACTCCTCGCCGAGAATCCGGTGCGCGTTGTAGAAGGCGTGGAAGGCCGTGGCGAGATCGTGGATGTAGTAGACGATCCGGTGAGGGGCAAACTCACGGGCCGCCTTGTCCACCTCCTCGGGAAAGAGCGCGAGCTTGCGCAGAACCTGGTCCTCTTCGGGGGTCGCGAGGATGTTCACGTCGAACTCCTCCGGCCTCGGCAGAACCACTCCCCTGGACTCGGCTTCCCGAAAGATGCTGCAGATCCGTGCATGGGCGTACTGGGCATAGTAGACGGGATTCTCGGCACGGGCGCTCCGGGCGAGCTGGAGGTCGAAATCCAGGTGACTGTCACTCCGGCGCATGAGGAAGAAATAGCGCGTGGCATCCACGCCGACTTCCTCGAGAATCTCACTGAGCGTGACGAACTGTCCCGAACGCTTGGACATGGTGACCTGCTCGCCTCCGTTCAGGAGGTTCACCATCTGGATAAGCAGTACCTGCAGATCGTCGGGGTCGCGCCCGAGGGCCTCCACGGCGGCGCGCATGCGGGGAATGTATCCGTGATGGTCAGCGCCCCAGACATTGATGACGAGGTCGAATCCACGGTCGTACTTGTCCTTGTGATAGGCCACGTCCGAGGCGAAATACGTGGGTGCGCCGTTGCTCCGGATGAGGACGCGGTCCTTTTCGTCACCGAAGGCCGTGGCACGGAACCACACCGCGCCGTCCGCGTCGTAGGCGAATCCCCGCTCACGAAGACGTTCGATCATGCGGGGCACGGCATCGTTGGTGTAGAGGCTCTTCTCGGAGAACCAAACATCGAAGCGTACCCCGAACTCTTCGAGACAGGTCCGGATGGAGTCGAGAATCACCCGGCAGGCATATTCCCGAAAAAAGTCGAGGCTCTCGTCGAGAGGGACGGAAAGAAAACGCGCTCCCTCTTCCTCGACGATCTTCGCCGAAAGCTCCTTCACGTATTCGCCGTGGTAGCCGTCCTCGGGAAAAGGCGCGAGATCTGTTTTGCCAAGGAGTTCGAAGTATCTGGACTGGGCGGAACGTCCAAGATTGTCCACCTGGAGCCCCGCGTCGTTGATGTAGTATTCGCGCTCCACGGTCCAGCCGGAGAACTCCAGGATGGCCGCCATGGCATCCCCCACGGCGGCGCCGCGTCCGTGCCCCACGTGGAGTGGTCCCGTGGGGTTGGCGCTGACAAATTCCACCTGCACCCTTTTCCCCGCTCCACTTTGATTTCTTCCGTAGTCCTCGTTTTTCCCGAAGATCTCCACCAGGACATCCTTCTGCCACCGCCGATTGAGAAAAAAGTTCACGAAACCGGGACCGGCGACCTCGGCCCGCTCCACGTAGCTGTTCTCGTCCTCGGCCAGAGTGTCCACAAGGCGCTGCGCAAGATCACGAGGCTTTTCACCAAAGAGCTTCGCCGCCTGCATGGCCGCGTTGGTCGCCCAATCCCCCTGCCCTTCCCGTTTCGGACGTTCGAGGGCGACTCGGGGCAAGTCCTCGGGGGAGACCCCCTTTTCGCCGGCGAGCCGACACAGCGCCTCGGTGATCTGTTCCGCAAGTACCTGGGATAGTTCCTTCACGTGTTCGCCACCTCCACAACGCGACATGCGTGTCCGTTCTTTACGGTTTTCGACGTCATCTGGCCCGGACGGGAAGCGTCTTGCTCCCCCACGAGGCCCACGCCGCGATAAGCTGCCTCAATGCCTCGCCCATGGAGGCATCTATCTGCTGCGTCTTCACCACAAGCTTCGTCTCCCCCAGCACGGCATTACGCTTCTCGGAGAAACGGAGCGTTTCCCTCAACGCGATTCGTCCCTCCCCTTCCCGGCTCGGCGGAAGGGAAAGCACCCGGTATCCCTCCGGGAGGGAGAGATCCAGCTTCTGCTCCACCACGAAGGGAAAACGAAGACGCAGGGGAAGCTGCTCCTGCTCCAGGGCACGGAGCCAGGGCAGCTCCACCGCCGGTATGCGGACGAGCACCTGCCCGGGCGCTGGAATTCCCACGGCGGCCTGCACAGGAAAGGAGACGCGGTAGCCGTAGGGATAGGTCTGGAGCACCGGCGCACCGAACACAAAGGCACCCCCCGCAGGACGCGGCAACAGGGAAAGAATCTGTGCGCCGTCAGGAACTCCGCCGGGTGAAAAAAGGTCCACCCATCCTCCCCGGACCGTCACGTCGAAGGTTCCCTGGCCCATGCCGGTCTGATCCATGGAGAGAATCCATTCAAGAGAAAGGCGATGCTCCTCCAGGGCTCCGCCCGGAACAGCCCGGCTCTCCACGCCGAGACCCTCCGCACGGTAAAGGGTCTTTCCCCGGAGGGACGGCGGCACGTTCCCCGCGGCCACGTTCTGGCCCAGATCGCAATAGAAGCTGCCTCCGTTCGGAGGGGTGCATTCCAGAACGGGACGCAACCACGCCCGGGACGTGGCGGGGGCGTCCTCCGCAAGCGGAAGCGCGGGCACCCACCACACCACGGCCTTCCATCCCGCGTTCCGGAGCCAGGACTTGAGCACCAGCACGCGCTCCCAGGGGGTCCAGGGTCCTTCGCCCGGGATCTCCTCCGCGGAGCGGACCCAGTCCCAGGGAACGCCGGAAAGGAGCGTTTTTCCCGTGTTCATCGCGGTCAGAAGAGCTTCCCCCGCCCGCGTCCTGTTGTTCATCGTCGCGGCACGGGCGAAGCCTCCCTCAGGCGAAGGAATGGTGATCGTTTCCAGCTCCGCCAGAGGGCGGAGCGATTCGAAACGTCCCTTGCGGAGGCTGAAGGCCAGGGCGGGACGTTCCTTCGCGAGAAGACTGGTGCCCTTCCAGGCGGTTCTGTTCATGCTGAGCCAGGAATATCGATCCCCCGCCCCAGCTTCGCTTTTGCCCGGTTCGGGCACTCCCTCACCCCCCCAGAGGAACGCGGCGTTCCGGGGCACGTCCACCACGTAGCGCTGCTCCCATTGAGGGAGGTCGAGTTCGAGCCAGATCAGGTCGTCCACGTTGAGCCGTCTCGGGTACACCTGTGTGTAGGCGAGGGCGAGAGCCGTCTGTTCGCTCAGGGGAGGAATACGGACCTCGACGATGCGGACACCCTCCCGGTCCTGTTCCTGAGGCAGCAGCGGCGACACGAGGCGTCCCAGCGGAACGCTGTAGAGCGCGGCCTCGGATACCGACGCGTCGCCCCCCTCGGGAACGGGAATCTGCCAGGTGCGCCATTCCTCGGACACACCAGGTCCGAGGAGCACCACCCAGCGGGATTCGCGCACCATGTCACCGTTGGCCTCCAGGCGATACCGCATTTCCCGGAGCCAGACCATACCGGAGGCATCCCCGAAGGCGCTCGTCGCCGGCGCCTCCCGGGCGAGACGCATCACCTCCAGAGCACCGTTCCAGGCGAAGACCCGCTCTGGAAGAAGCAGCATCCCCAGGAGGAGCACCCCCAGCAAAAACGGTCGGACTCTTTCCAGCGAACGCACACCCGTCGCCGAAAAAGCGGTCGAGGAACTCCCCATGGCGCTGTCGCGCATCTCCCTCGTCATGGACTTCGCCTCCTCCTGTCTCTCTTTTGAAAAACCGCCCCCTCCGGAACGGATGCGTGCCCTCCGCATCACGAGACCCTACCGCAACAGTGCTTGTATTTCTTACCGCTGCCGCAGGGACAGGGATCGTTCCGCCCGACCCGTTCACCCTTCCGGAGCGGCACGCGGTCACCGCCTGGGGCCGAAGCCTCTTCCCGGGGCGCGCCGAGCAAAACCGGAACAGGAGCGACCGCACCGGGGCGGATAGAGCCGGAGCGTCCTGCGCCGGGAACAGCGCCTTCGGCAACGACGGAAACACGGAAGACGAGTTCCGCTACACTCTCCCGCACCCGCCCGAGCATTTCCTGGAACAGATTGTAGGACTCGAACTGGTACTCCAGCAGGGGATCCTTCTGTCCGATGGCGCGGAGGCCGATGCCGCGGCGGAGTTCGTCCATGCCGAGGAGGTGCTCCTTCCAGCGGGCATCCAGCACGTGGAGCACCACGAAACGGAAAAGGTCCGCCGCCATATTCCCGCCGAGCTGCTTCACTTTCTCGTCGAAGCGCTCCCGCAGATGCCGGGCGAGCTTGTCCCGGGCGTCAAGCGCCTCGTCACGGCTTGCGACTCCTTCAATAAAGGTCTCCGCTCCCGGGCCGAAGACGGCCTTGAGACGCACCGCCGCAGCGTTTACGTCGGGTTCCGCATCCCCCTCGGGGAACGTCGTGTCGATGATGTTCGCCAGCGTGTCCTCAACGATCTCCCAGGCGTGGTCGACGATGCCGTCCTCCGCGGCGAGAATGCTGCGACGCTCTCCGTAGACGGCTTCCCGCTGCTGGTTCATGACGTTGTCGTACATGAGGAGCTGGCGCCGGATGTCGAAATGATACTGCTCCACCTTGCGCTGGGCGTTCTCGATGGCCTTGGTGAGGAGAGAGTGTTCGATGGCCTCGCCTTCCTCCATGCCGAGTTTCTCCATGATCCCCTGGATGCGCTCGGAGCCGAAGAGACGAAGCAGATCGTCCTCAAGGGCGAGATAGAAACGGCTGGTGCCGGGATCGCCCTGGCGGCCGCCCCGTCCGCGGAGCTGGTTGTCGATGCGCCGTGATTCGTGCCGCTCCGTGCCCAGAATGTGCAGCCCCCCCGCGGCAAGGACCTTCTCACGCTCCGCTGCGCATTGGGCAACCATCTCCTCCCGGATAACCGCGAAGGACTCCGGGTCGGCGGCGGGATCCACCCCGCGAAGCCTCGCCTCGTCCCGCGCGAGAAAGTCCGGATTGCCTCCAAGTACGATGTCCGTGCCGCGACCCGCCATGTTCGTGGCCACCGTCACCGCACCAAACCGTCCCGCCTGGGCGACGATCTGGGCCTCCTTTTCGTGATATTTCGCGTTCAGCACTTCGTGAGGAACCTTACGAGCCTTGAGCAGCTTGCTCATGACCTCGGAATTCTCGATGGAGGTCGTTCCCACAAGCACCGGTTGCCCCTTGGCGTGACACTCGGCGATCTCCTCCGCCGCGGCGAGGAATTTCTCCCGCTTGGTCCGGAAGATGGCGTCGCTGAAATCCTCGCGCACCAGGGGTTTGTTCGTGGGAAGCACGATCACGGGGAGCCCGTAGATCTCCTTGAATTCCTCCGCTTCGGTCGCGGCGGTGCCAGTCATGCCCGCGAGCTTGCGATACATGCGGAAATAGTTCTGCAGCGTGACCGTGGCGAGAGTCTGGTTCTCGCGGCCGATCCGCACCCGCTCCTTGGCCTCTATGGCCTGGTGCAATCCGTCGGAATAGCGGCGCCCGAACATGAGTCGTCCCGTAAACTCGTCCACGATGACGATCTCCCCGTCTTTGACCACGTAGTGCACGTCCCGCTGAAAGAGATGGATCGCCTTGAGAGCCTGCACCAGCTTGTGAGCCATCTCGGAATGCTGCCAGTCCGAGAAGAGGCCCGCATGGCCGAGAATCTGCTCCGCCCGGGCGATCCCCTCTTCGGTAAGGGCGAGATTGCGCTCCTTCTCGTCGATTTCGAAATCTGCGCCCTTCTGGAGCTTTCGGGCCGCCCTGTCCGCCGCGACATACGGCTCCGTGGCATCCTCAGAAGGGCCGGAAATGATGAGGGGCGTCCTCGCCTCGTCAATGAGGATGGAATCCACCTCGTCCACGATGGCGAAGGCGTGCCCCCGCTGGACAAGCTGCGAAGGATGGACAGCCATGTTATCCCGAAGGTAGTCGAAGCCGAATTCGCTGTTCGTGCCGTAGGTCACGTCGGCCCGGTAAGCTTGAAGGCGCTCTTCCTGGGGCATGTAGGGATAGAGAACACCCACGGAAAGGCCGAGAAAACGATAGATCGGCTCCATCCATTCGGCATCGCGCCTGGCCAGGTAGTCGTTCACGGTGACCACGTGCACGCCTTTGCCGCTCGCCGCACCGAGAACCACCGCAAGGGTCGCCACCAGCGTCTTTCCCTCTCCGGTCTTCATTTCCGCGATCTTGCCCTCGGAAAGCGCCATGCCTCCCATGAGCTGCACGTCGAAGTGCCGCATACCGAGAGTTCGCACCGACACCTCCCGGACGACGGCGAAGACATCCTCCAGGATTTCGTCCTCCGGAGTTCCGTCCAGAACTCGTTTTCGAAGGGCATCATAGCGACCTGCAAGCTCCTCGTCGTTCAGAGAGTGCAGTTCCGCCTCCAGTTCGTTGATACGAACGGCCCTCTGGCGATAGCGCCGGAGAGCACGCTCGTTGGGGTCGAGCCCGAGGGCCCGCTTCAGAGAATCGAGCATTTCCTCACCTCTACTGTTGTAGGAAGCATTCCTCCGACCTTCGAAAATCCCGGCTCTCCTCCGCAGCGCACAGGAGACCCCGGGAAAGGACGGACGGAAAGCACTTCTCCAAGGTTATCCTTCCGGAAGATCCCTCCAGAGGACGAACCATTATATGCTTCTCCGTTCGGACGCGTCAAAAAAAGGAGACACCCGACAAGGGCATCTCCCTGGAAGCAAGCGCCACCGTACACAACGCGCCATCCGCGTTCCCTCTAGCCCCGCTCTTTCCCGGGGCATCTCTTTCCGACACTACAACGTGTAGGGTTTCAGGTGGGCCAGGAAATGATGGAGTCCTTTCACGGGAGGGGCATACTCCACTTTCAGGCCGTAACGAATCTTCTCCCGGCGTTTGTAGACATTGACGATGCTTTCCGCAACGTATTCCATATGGCTGTTCGTGTAAGTGCGACGGTTGATGGCGAGACGGTAGAGTTCGAGCTTGGGGAGAATGAGCTTTCCCGTCTTCTCGTCCTCGATGGCGAAGGCGAGGGCGCCGAGGCCGATGCCGCGAATGGCCCCTTCGCGGTAGATTTCGATGGCGAGAACATCCGCCGGATAGGCCGTCTGCGGCATGTGAGGCAGGAACGCCGCAGCGTCGATGAAGATAGCGTGCCCTCCCGCGGGCTTCACGAAGGGAACGCCTCCCTCTTCGAGCAGATCGCCGAGATAGTTCACCTGCGCCACCCGATGGGCCATGTACTGCTCGTCGGTCATCTCCCGCAACCCCTGAGCGAGCGCTTCGAGGTCCCGTCCGGCGAGGCCGCCGTAGGTGGCGAATCCTTCGAAGAGGATCACCCGGGGAAGCAGCGCCTGGTACAGCGCCTCCGTGCGGCAACAGATCATGCCGCCGATGTTCACGAGGGGGTCCTTCTTGGCGGAACAGGTGATGGCGTCCGCCGTGTCCATGCAGGCTCGCAGGATCGCCGCAAGAGACATGTCCCGGCACGCTTCCTCCCGCATCTTGATGAACCAGGCGTTCTCCGCCATGCGGGCCGCATCGAGAAAGAGAGGAATGCCGTGCTTTTTCGCCACCCCGGAGACAGCGCGGAGGTTTTCGAGACTCACGGGCTGACCGCCTCCGGAATTGTTCGTGACGGTGACCATGATAAGGGGAATACGCTCCCTGCCGTACTCGGCGATGGCGCGCTCAAGCTTCGCCACGTCCACGTTCCCCTTGAAGGGATGCCGCACCTCGGGTTTGAAGGCCTCGTCGATGATGCAATCCACGGGCTCGGCCCCGACGTTGAAGATGTGCGCCCGGGTCGTGTCGAAGGGCATATTGAAGGGAATAATGTCGCCCTTCTTCGCGAGGGTGCCGAAGACCACGTTCTCCGCCGCTCGTCCCTGATGGGTGGGAATCACGTGGTCGAAACCGAGCACGTCCTTCACCGCGTTCTTGAGGGCGAAGAAACTGTCCGCTCCGGCGTAGGCTTCGTCTCCCCGCATGAGTGCGGCCCATTGCTGCTTGCTCATCGCCCCCGTGCCGGAATCGGTGAGGAGATCAATGTAGATGTCCTCGGAGCGCAAACCGAACATGTTGTAATGTCCGATTTCCAGGGCCTTCTCCCGCTGCGCTCCGTCCGGAACGCGGACGGGCTCCACCATTTTGATGCGGAACGGTTCGGGCATAATACGATCTACCATACGACATCCCTCCACAGTGCTGTCTTTCGCTCGACTTTGGAGGCTCATCTATGGAGATGCTTCTCTGCTCGGTCTCGGAACAGCGTGTGTTCCCTCCGCCGATTGTAGGAGGAACCTTCCGTTTTGTCGATGGAGCAAATCCGCCTCCCGGGAAACGAGTTTCTCCCGAGTCACGCCTCCGCCATGAGAAGGGCGAAGACCAGGGCCTCGTCGAGCAAATGGGAGATCTCCGCGTATTCGTCAGGTTGGTGGGCGTTGTCGGCCTCCCGGGCCCAGACGACGGCGGGAATACCCCGAGTCCGAAAGTATGCGGCGCACGTCCCGCCTCCGATACCACCGACCCGAGGTTCCACGTTCAGCACCACCCGCAGGGCATCCTCCAGGCACCGGACGACAGGCGCCTCCCGGGATGTCGGCATCGCGGCCTGTTCTTTTTGAAGAAATTCCGTCCGCACGGACACGCCGTAGCGTTCCTCGATCCTGCGGCGCACCTCATCCACGACGGACAGAACCGACTCGAGTGGAACCGAAGGAAGCACGCGGCAGTCGAAGCAGAACACTTCCCGACCGGGAACGGTGTTCACGTTGGAAACGTTCGCACCCCTTTTCGTGGGTTCGAAGGTCGAGACAGGGGGATCGAAGAGAATGTCCTCCTCGGGAAACGCCGCATGAAGCGCCTCGTCAAGGGCGACGGAAAAGGCATTTGCGGCGCGGCAGGCGTTCCTGCCGAGTTGGGGCATGCCGGCGTGCACCTGGACGCCCTGAACGGTGAACTGCATCCAGAGGATGGACTTCTCGGCGATCTCGATGAAATCGCCCCGCTCGTTGCCTCCGTCGGGAACGACGAGCAGGTCCTCCGGGGAAAAGAGATTCCGGTCGAGAAGGTGTCGAATGCCGTGGACACTTCCCATTTCCTCGTCCGCCACGAAACAGAGGCAGATCTCCCTGCGGGGCGTCAGTCCCAGTCGTTTCAGTGCCACTGCAGCATAGAGGCTCGCCGCCACTTCCTGACCGTTGTCGTTGCTGCCCCTGCCGTAGATCCGCTCTTCCGTGACTCTCGGGACGAAGGGATCTCCGCTCCAGAGCCCCCGATCTCCCTCGGGGACGACGTCGAGATGGGTGACGAACCAGAGCCTCCCCGGCTCGCGTCCGGGAATGCGCACCACCAAATTGGGGCGTACCACCAATGGATTCGCCTCATCGGGAAGATCGTACCGCTCGCAGGGACCGAACCCGAGTTCGACGATTTTCTTCTCGAGCCACGCGGCCTTTTCCATCTCTCCCTTTCCACCATCCCCGGGCGAGACGGCAGGACGGGACACGAGAGCACAGAGGGTCTCCACCATCTCTGCCCGAAGCTTCTGCACTTCTCCACGCAACGGCGCGCACAGGCGCTGCATTTCCTCCACGCGGACACACCTCTCTTTTCCGGAACGGGTTTGTTGTTCAGGCTCGGATGAGAAATTCCTTTCCCTTCACCAGGTAGTCCATGCCGGACCAGACGGTGAGAATCATGGCGATCCACATGGCGGCGAGACCGCCGGGGAGGTTGAAGATCATGAGGCTGATGGCGATGATCTGGCTCACTGTCTTCGCCTTGCCGCCGCCGGAAGCGGCGATGACCACGCCCTCCGCGGCGGCGAGCATGCGCAGTCCGGTGACGATGAATTCCCTGGACACGATGACCACGACGATCCACGAGGGCAGGCGCTGTAGTTCCACGAGAGCCACAAGTGCCGCCGTGACGAGGATTTTGTCCGCCAGAGGGTCGATGAACTTCCCCAGGTTCGTGACAATCCCTTTTTTTCTCGCGATGTATCCGTCCGCCGTGTCGGTGAGCGCCGCGGCGATGAAGACGATGCCCGCGAGAAGATCGCCGTAGCTCACGTCCACGCCGAGGGCGTCGAGAGACGCGACCTGCACGTTGATCTTCATGGTAAGGAAGACCATCACCAGGGGTGCGAGAAACACCCTGGAGAGACTCAGCAGATTCGGCAGATTCAGTGCGTTGCCGGAAGGCGCCATCGTTTTTTCCTCCTCATCCTCCCAGGTAGGCCTCGCGCACCCTGGGATCGGCGATGAGCTGCTCCCCCGTTCCTTCGAGAACGACGCTCCCGACTTCGAGAACATAGGCGTAGTGGGCGATCTTGAGTGCCGCGTAGGCGTTCTGCTCCACCAGGAGCACCGTCTTCCCCTCGCCGTTGATGGCGGCGATGATCTCGAACACTTCGCGAACCAGAAGCGGTGCGAGCCCCAGAGAGGGTTCGTCCATCATGATGAGTTCGGGCCTGCTCATGAGCGCCCGCCCCAGGGCGAGCATCTGCTGTTCGCCTCCGGAGAGCGTCCCGCCCTTCTGCCAGGCGCGCTCACGGAGACGGGGAAACAGTTCGAAGACCCAATCCATGTCGGAGCGGATATTCGCCGCGTCCGTCCTCGCGTAGGCACCCAGTTTCAGGTTCTCCTCCACGCTGAGCTGCGGAAAGATGCGCCGCCCCTCGGGAACCATGGCGATTCCGGCGCGGACGATGTGCTCCGGCGAACGATGGAGAATGTCCTCCTCCTTGTAGAGGATTCTCCCCTTTTTTTGCCGCACGAGCCCCGCAACGGCCCGAAGCGTGCTGCTCTTTCCCGCGCCGTTGGCTCCGATGAGCGTAACGATCTTCCCCTGGGGGACATCGAGGGAAATACCCTTGATGGCGTGAATGCCCCCGTAATGGACGTGCAGCTCCTCTACGCTAAGCATGGACGGGGGCCTCCTCTCCGAGATAGGCTTCGATGACCTTCGGATTGGACCGAATGGCCGTGGGCTCCCCCTCGGCGATGCAGACGCCGTAGTCGAGAACCCAGATGTGCTCGCACACGCCCATGACAACTTTCATGTCATGCTCAATGAGAAGGATCGTGAGGGAAAAACGGTCCCGGATGTTCCGGATGAAAGCCATAAGCGCTTCGGATTCCTGAGGGTTCATGCCCGCCGCAGGTTCGTCGAGGAGAAGGAACCGGGGGTTCGTGGCAAGGGCCCGGGCGATCTCCAGGCGGCGCTGCGCCCCGTAAGGAAGGCTGTCCGCCTGCTCCATGGCGAGTTGGGAAAGCCCCACCGCGTCAAGCAGAGCAAGCGAACGTTCCCGGAGATCCTGCTCTTCCCGAATCGCCGAGGGAAGCCCCATGGCTTTTCCCCACCAGGGCGACGTCTGACGGACATGACCGGCGATCATCACGTTCTGCAGCACCGTCTCGTTCTTGAAAAGGCGGATGTTCTGAAACGTGCGGGCGATCCCCCTGCCGCAGACCTGGTGCGGCGGCAAGCCGGTGATGTCCACCCCCTGAAAGAGCACCTGTCCCTCCGAGGGAACGTAGAATCCCGTGATCATGTTGAAACAGGTAGTCTTGCCCGCACCGTTGGGCCCGATGAGCCCCACGATGCGCCCTTCCTCGACGCAAGCGGAGAACTTCTGGACGGCGGTGAGGCCGCCGAAACGCATGGTGAGATTTTTCGTCTCCAGCACGACGCTGTTGCTCACCGTGCTTCACCTCCCCTGGTTCTGCCGCGGAACAGCATGTCCCAGCTCCATTCCCGCATGCCCATGATGCCTTCTCTGCGGAAAAGAATGATGCAGAGAAGCGCAAGAGAGAAGACCACCATGCGCATTCCCGGCACGCCGGGTATCGTAAAGCCACCGATGGTGACGGAATTTTCCACGAAACGCAACCATTCCAAGAGCACCGTGATGACTGCGCCGGAAAGCACCGAACCGGTAATGGACCCGAGACCACCGGCCACGACGATCATGAGCACGTTGAAGGTGAGCATGAAGGTGAACATCTTCGGGTCGATGGTGGTGAGAAGGCTCGCAAGAAGGGCGCCGCCGATGCCGGCAAAGAATCCCCCCACGGTGAAGGAAATGACCTTGTACTTGAACACATTGATTCCCATCGCCTTGGCGGCTACCTCGTCGTCTCGAATGGCCTTGAGGACGTTCCCTGTATTACTCTGCACGAGACGGGCGATGAAAATCACCGCCAGAGCGCACCAACCGTAGGTCCACCAGAGATTCGCGTAGGAAGGGATACCCTTGAGCCCGAGGGCGCCGTTCGTGATGGGCACGATGTTGTTCGCCACGACTCGGATGATCTCCGCGAATCCGAGTGTGGCGATGCCGAGGTAATCGCCGCCGAGCCGCAGCACGGGAACGGAGATGAGAATGGCGAAGAGGGCCGCCGCAAGTCCTCCCAAGAGAACCGCCACGAAGAAGGGAGCCTGCAGAACCGAGAAGGGCCAGATCAGGGGTTTGAGAATGTAGATCGTCTGTTTCTGCGCCTGGGGAAGGATCAGAAGCGAGCTGACGTAGGCCCCCACGGCCATGAAACCCGCGTGCCCGAGAGAGAACATGCCCGTGAATCCGTAGATCAGGTTCAGGCTCAGCGCGAGAATGGTGTTGATGGCGATGAGATTGAGCACCTGCACCACGTAGCGATCGAACGTGCGATCCACCCACAGAAGCAGTGCCGCTCCAGCAGCAAGGAGCAGGAGGTTGCACAGCGCGTTTCTCGTCGTCCGTTTCATCAGACCTTTTCCTCCAGCTTCTCGCCCATCAGCCCCGTGGGCTTGACGAGCAGGATGATGATGAGCAGCACGAACGCGAAGGCATCCTTGTACCCTGAAAGGGCGGGAAGAAAGGCGACGATCATGATCTCGATGAACCCCAGGAGCAATCCCCCGACCATGGCTCCCTGGATGGAGCCGATGCCCCCCAGCACGGCGGCGATGAACGCTTTGAACCCGGGGAAACTCCCCATGAGAGGGTGTACCTGGGGATAACGGAGGGCCCACATGATGCCCGACGCGGCGGCCAGGGCCGACCCCAACCCGAAGGTGAGGGCGATGATCTTGTCCACGGAGACTCCCATGAGACGGGTGGTTTCGATGTCCTTGGAAATGGCTCGCATGGCGAGTCCCGGTTTCGTCTTGTTGACGATCCAGAGCAGCCCCAGCACGAGAACGAAGGAAATGGCGGGAACGACCAACGTCAGGGGCAGAATGCGCACCGCGCCGAACTGCATGATTCCCGTGAGGATCTTGGGCTGCTGTACGGGACGGGGAATGCCCGTGAACAGCACGATGGCCAGGTTCTGGATGAAGAAGGAGACACCGATGGAACTGATGAGCGCGGAAATGCGTGGCGCGTCACGCAACGGGCGATAGGCGATGCGGTCCACGAGAATTCCGGCGAAGGAGCTGGCTGCGACGGCCAGGAGAACCGCCGGAAGCCAGGGCAGTTTGAACGCGATGGTACCGAAGAAGACAAAATAGGCCCCGAGCATGAAGATGTCCCCGTGGGCAAAGTTGATGAGCCGAAGGATACCGTACACCATGGTGTACCCGATGGCGATGAGAGAGTAGAGACTTCCGAGAGTCAGGGCGTTGAAAAAGTGCTGCACGAACATGGCAAGGCTCATACGCGCTCCCCCTTGTTACAGAAAGAGAGAGGGGGAGGGAACTCCCCCTCTCTTTGCGACCGGGACCTGCTCTCTGTCCGGGCAGGTGCGAAGGAGCGCCTACAGATTGGGCATGACCGTGCCGACGAAGACCTGCTTGCCGCCCTCGATTTTCTTGATGCCCACGGGCTTCTCCGCATCGTGCGTGGCATTCATGGTGGTGCTTCCCGTCACGCCGGGGAAGTCCTTCGTCTCGGCGAGAGCTTTCGTGACCGCCTCGGGGTCGACGGAGCCGGCGCGCTTCATGGCGTCGATGACGAGCATGTAGGAATCATACCCGAGAGCGCTGTTCGCGTTAGAATCCTTGTCGGGATACTTCGCCTTCCAGGCCTCGGTAAACTGGGCCTGAAGCTCGCTCATCTCCGGCATGGAGGGATCGTAGGGGAACGTAGTGAAGGCAAAACCTTCGATGGCCTCTCCGCCGATCTTCACCATCTCGGGATTGTCCATGGCGTCACCGCCCATGATCATGAACTTGGCTCCCAGTTCCTTCGCCTGCTTGATGATGATGGCCCCCTCGGCAAAGTAGGAGGGAATGAAGAGCACGTCAGGATTCTTGCTGATGATCTCCGTGAGTTGAGCCGTGAAATCCTGGTCTCCGGACTGGTAGTTCAGGGTGGCGATGATTTCGCCGCCGAGCTTCTTGAACTGATCCTCGAAGAACTTCCCGAGGCCCACGCAGTAGTCGGAAGCAACGTCCAGGAGCATGGCGGCCTTCCGCGCGCCGTTGTCGAAGACGTACTGGGCAGCGGCGGCACCCTGGAAGGGGTCGATGAAGCAGGCCCGGAAGTAGTACTTCTTGCCCTGAGTCACGAGAGGATTCGTGCAGGAGGTTCCCATGACGGGGATACCCGCCTTCTCGGAGATTTCGCCGCCCGCCATGGCGAGGGAGGAGCCGTAGGTACCGATGACGGCGTGGACCTTTTCCTTCTCGATGAGACGCTGCATCGCGTTGGCCGCTTCCACCTTGTCGGACTTGTTGTCGATGACGATGAGCTCGACCTTCTTTCCGAGCACCTCGGGAACGGCCTCGTGAGCCATTTTCACGCCGTCGAGTTCGAGCTGGCCGCCGAAAGCCATCTGCCCCGTCAGGGGAAGATAGACGCCGATGCGGATCACATCCTCGCTCGCAAATGCCGTTCCAGCCAGAATGCACACGAGCAACACACCAAGAATCAATCTGCCGTACTTCATGAACGCACCCCTCCTCATTCGTTTTGGCCGTCGCCGACCCTTTCCCTGGATTATACGCCATGCGTTCCGTCCTGTGAACGGGAATTACACGCACGAGATTCGACAACTCCGACGGTCACCCACTGATGCTGACGCCGGGAAGGGCTTTCTGAAGACACTCCGGAGACGGCTCCGGAAAGAGCGCAAGGTTCGCGTCAAGGATTTTCGTACGCCGGAAACGCTGCACGATCCAGCGCGGATCATCCTCCAGCTGGTTTCGAACCCCGACCAGATCCTCCAGCGAAAGAAGCGCCGGAACGAAGGTCGTCCGAAACACCACGTCGAGGGCAGATCGCCGCAACAGCTCCCAGGATCGGATCACGGCCCCCTCGTCAACGGAGACACCGCACACGCGGGAATACTTTCCCCAGGGGGCTTTCACGTCCATGGCGACTCCCGCGAGAAGCCCCTCCGCGAGAAGCTCCTCCAGAAGCTCCGGGTTCGATCCGTTCGTATCGAGGCGAACGGGAAGTCCCGTGGCAACCCGCAGTTCCCGGAGAAAGCCTGGAAGTTCGGACTGCATCGTGGGCTCCCCGCCGGAAAGGACGACGCCGTCGAGAAAGGCGCGTCGCTCGGAAAGGCGGGCGAAGACATCCTCCGCAGGAAGCGGCTTCGCCTTTTCCAGCACGAGATCAGGATTGTGGCAATAGGGACAGCGGAACGGACACCCCAGTGTGAAGAGGACGGCCGTCACCCGCCCTTTCCAGTCGAGGAACGAGGCGGGGAGATATCCTCCGATCCGCACGGACCTTTACGCCCCCACGGGGGTCCGGCGACGATCCCGCAGTTCCGCCCGTTTTCCCGCATTCCACGAGGACGTGCGGGTAAAATAGCCGGTGATCCGGGTGATGCCGTCCACGGAAGAAGAACCGCAGGAAGAACAGCACTCCTTCAACCCCCGGACCACTCTCCCGCAGTCGTTACAGACCGTGAACTCCGGACTGAAGGCGAGCTGCGCGCTTTCGGTCCCGTCGAAGGTCTTTCGAACGAAGGAGGCCAATGCCCCGGGATCGGGGCGGTGTTCTCCCATCCAGACGTGGGTGATGGCTCCCGCGTTGATCATGGGGTGAAACCGTCCTTCCTCCAGAACACGAGTGATGGGATCCATCGGGAGTTCGTAGGGAAAATGGGTACTGTTGGTGTAGTACACATCCCCTTTCGCCGGATTTCCCCGTACCGTTCCTGCGGCAAGCTCCGCGAAATCCCGCAGGTCGAGGCGAGCCATGCGGTGGGCGGTACTTTCCGCTGGGGTCTGCTCCAGGACGATCTTCAGTCCGTATCTTTCGGCAAGCTGGTCGCACTTGAGCTGCATGTAGCGGACCACCGCCAGGCCGAGTTCCATGGCCTCGGGAGTCTCGTGAAGCTCCTTGCCCGTGAGAAAACGCACCATCTCGTTCACGCCCAGGATTCCCACGAGGAAAGCGCTCTTGCGCAAGCGCAGGTAGGATTCCCCATCATGGCCGACGCAGAGAACCGCCAGAGGCCCCTTTGCGCCGAGGGCGAGAATCTCCTCGACAAAACGACGCTTCTGGAGGTGTGCCTTGCCCGCGAGCTCCATCACCTCGTCCAGAAGACCGAAGAGGAGCTTCGCGTCTCCGCCGCTCCGATAGGCAAGACGGGGAAGGTTGATCGTCACGTTCTGCATGGCGCAGAAACGCATTTTCCACGGGGTAGCCGCCTCGGCGAGGTCCTCGGAAGTGAGTTCGAAACTGAGACGGCAACACTCGCTCAGTTTCGCCACGCCCCCCCGGTCGAAGACGAAGTAGGTGTTTCCCTTCTCCGCCGCAACGAGACAGGCCAGGTGGAGCATTTCCTCCCATCCGGGCTCCCGGAAGAAAGCATCGGTGATGTGAAAGAGGGGTTTGGGGAAGAAGAAGGGCTGCCCCCGGCTGTCTCCCTCCAGATAGACCGAAAAGAGCGCACGAAGAAAGCGCTTGGAAAGATCCGCGTACTCCCCGTAGGTCTTTCCCGTTGGAATTCCTCCGGGACCGATGGCGGGAACGTTCCGGAAATGCTCAGGAATTTCGTAGTAGAGGTTGATGTCGGTGAAGGCGACCTGTCCTCCCCGCCCCCCCGCAAGCTGATTGAACTCGAAGATCAGCATCTGAGCCAACTGCTTCATTTTCGCGTCGTCGCACTCCTCCAGATACGGAGCGAAGAAGACATTCACCGCGTCCCAACCGATGGCCCCGGCAAAGTTGTTCTGCAGCACCGACGTCATCTTGAGGAGATGGGCGAGCAGGACCTCGGGATGTTTCGCTGGACCGGAGACGCTCGTGATGGAGGGGAGGTCCAGTCCGTATTTCGCCACGTAGGCGAGGCTCTGACCGGAGCAATAGGGTCTGTTCACCATACCCAGGTCGTGGAGATGTATGTCCCCGGCGAGATGCGCCGCCGCCACGTCGGACGAAAAGACTTTGGACAGCGCGTACTCCTTGAGAACCATTTCGGCGATGGTGAGGTTGATGGACTCGGGATTGTGGGTCGTATTGCTGTTCTCTTTGTTGGGGGAGAGCATCATGGTCTCCAGGTCGTAGAGAGGAAGGCCGATGCGGCTGTGGTCCCGCAGCTTCGCCCCGAGTCCGCGCTGGAACAGCTTGACGTTCACCATCTCCCGAATGACCGTGGTGGTGACGCGATCACGCCCCCACCGCTGGAGGTCCTCCTCCACTTCGAGGGCGATCTCTCCCGCCAATCCAGGCTCGACTCCGGCCTCCACCACGAGAGCCTGCTGTATGCGCCCGGCGTTCCAGGGGGACCGCTCCTCCTGAGCCAGAGCATCCACCATGAGCGCAAGGTCGGTGGCCTCCGAAAAAAGGGGCATCTGTCTCCGCTTCGGCGTCTCCGCCTCAAGTACTTTTTCCAAGGGGCTCACGATCACATCATCCCTTCTCGTCGAGTTTTTTCACAAAATCGGCAAAGGCCGAGACATCGGCAAACTCCCGGTAGACCGAGGCAAACCGGACATAGGCCACCTTGTCCAGGCGGCGCAGCTCCTCCATGGCAAGCTCTCCCACGAGAGTACTCGGAATCTCCCCCTGCCCGCGATTTTTCATCGCACGTTCGATACGCGCCGCGACATCCTGAAGTCCCTCCAGGGAAACGGGGCGCTTTTCACAGGCCTTGACAAGCCCTCTCAAAAGTTTCTGGCGGTCGAACGCCTCCCGCCGCCCGTCCTTCTTGACCACGAGAAAAAGGCGGGATTCCTCCACGCGTTCATAGGTGGTGAAACGATTTCCGCAGAAGGGGCATTCCCTTCTGCGCCGAATGACCCGCCCCTCCTCGGTGGTGCGGGTCTCGATGACACGCGTCTCCGAAGCGTCGCAACGCACACAATGCATGCGCACACCTCCATATAGCGTCGTTGATGGAAATTATACATTACATGTGGTGTTTTGCGAAGCTGCAAAGATGAGCCGTTCTTCCCTGTGGCGGGACGACATTCCGGGTCTTGGGACTCAACATGAGAGGGAAGCGGGGGAAAAGAAACGAGGACGGATTCGCGCTCCGTCCTCGTTCATTCGTCGTACGAAGGTGTCATGGAAAAACACGGGGGAAACTGCCCCGAAAACGTTACGCCTTGGGGCTCTTGCGCGTCGCCGCAGCGCGTTTGCGCTTCTTGATCTCGCTCGGCTTCTCATAATGTTCATGCTTACGGGCTTCACGAAGGACTCCGACTTTCTGCACCTCGCGTTTGAAGCGCCTCAGTGCGTCATCAATGGATTCGTTTTCCCGACGAACAACATGTGCTGCCATTCCCGTTCCCCCCCTTCTCCACCGCCACCAACACTCAACCCGGAGGCCAGGAAAAACGACGCCCCGATAAAAGATGAACGTGAAGGTGGGGAATGGTCTGGCACGCCTCTTCGCCGCAATTGACGACGAGACGGTACCCCCTTTCCTCGATTCCGACCGCCCGTGCCGTCTCCACAACGGCAAGCATGAGATGCCCCCACGTTTCGGGATCGTCACACTGTGCAGCGGAAGGAACGTGTTGTCTGGGAACAACGAGAACATGCCCGGGAGCGACAGGATTGATGTCCCGAAAGGAAACGGTCCACTCGTCCTGGCGAATCACCTGCGCCGCAACCGCTCCTCGACAGATGTCGCAGAAGAGGCACATCTCGTCCATTTCTTTTCCCCTCTCCTTCTGTAGCCTGTCCATTCTAACGGCAGAAAGCCCGCTCGACAAGAGCTTTTGCCCAGACCCGAACGGACGATGAGGGATGTTCTCTGAGCAGGCGCCGAAGTGCTGTCAGCACGAGAGGTGAGAGGGGGCGTTCCGCACCGCTTCCGTTCTCTCCGGAACGCTTGAGGAGACGCAGAAGTGGCACGAGCACCTGTTCTTCGGAACGTCGGAGAAGCCTGAGCGTCAAGCCTTCATCGAGACAGGCGGCTTCCCGGGACCACACGGCGAGAGCCTCTCCCACAACCATGGAAGAGGCGTGCGACAGAAAAGCGCACAGGAATTCATTCCGCTCCGGCAGAACGTGCAGCCACTTGAGTGTATAAAGAGCCTGGTTCTCTCCGAGAGAACGCGCCCTGGTCGACAAGACCGAAGCAAAACGCCTTCCCGGAGGCGATTCGGGAGGAATGACGTCGAGCAGGCGTCGCAGCTCTTCATCCGCAAGAGTCGTGTCTGCGAGAAGCGTCTCGAAGGCTTCGCAGACTGCCTTCGTCGCGATTTCCGGAAGAAGTGCATCCACCGCAAGAGCCCGGACAAGAGGATGACGGCTCCGAAGCCGTTCCAAATGGAGCGCGAGAACTGCGCCATCCTCCTCCTCGTGCCTGGCGGCGTAAAACTCGCGCATCCGTTCCTCCGCCTCGGCGATGATTCCTGAGATCCGTTGTTCCCGCTGTTTCTCCCGGAGTTCCTCCCGCCGAAGTCGCTCCTGTTCTTCCGCGACTCGTTCCTCGGCTCGCTTTTTTCTGCTCTTCCGCCAGCTCTCCCAGGACGCCGCAGCTTTGGCCCAAAAAGAGGGATTTCCCGAATGGCTCTGGGAGGACGGCCTTCCCTGGCCCGCTCCGTAGGTTCCCCCGGATCGCCGCCCTCCGCCTCGGGGGGCAGCTGCTCCGTCGCGGGAGGCAATCTGCGTCTTCAAGGTCATGTAGGCGGAGGTGATCTCCTGAAAGCGACGGGCACTTTGAGGCCCCGCAACATCGGGATGACAGGAACGGGCAAGATGTCGGAAAGCGGACTTCACTTCATCCCAGGAAGCATCCGGACGGAGCCCGAGCTTACGAAAACTCGCGTGCAGTTCCATTCCGGAGTTCATTCGTGCACCACCTTTTCCAGATCCTCAACCATATGTCGCAGAATGAGCAGGGCCTCTTCAGAAACAGATCCCTCGTCTTTGAGAATCTGTACCTTTCCAAGAAGCACGGAGATCCGCCCCTGCTGTTCGGGGGAAAGCGCCAGGGAAAGGCGTGCCAGGCGCCTTTCCAACGCGGGCAGGTCCTCCCGGCGACGCGCATCCGCCGCCGCTCCTCCTCCGGTGATGTCGAGCACCTCCGAGGTAATGACCCTCCCGCCCCGGCGACAGACCTCCACCCGGAGAACACCTCCGGAGTCGACCAGAAAATGCACTTCCACCTCCGCGCCCTTGACGTCCGCGTCGACGTGCACGCTTCCGAGAAATCTCCGGGATCCTCCGCGCCGCTCCGTCTGTACCACCGAAACTGTGAATCCTCCCGATCCGAGGGTGGCGAACCTCCTCGATGCAGACGCCGGGAGAGGCATTCCCTGCTCAAGGAGAACCACCACGCTCCCGTCCGCCACTTCGACGCCGAGGTTGCCCGAGAGCACGTCGATGAGAAGACGTTCGCCGCTCTGATAGGCACACAGAGCGGCGCCGATGGCCACGGCTTCGTCGGGACACATGCGGAGATGATCCGGTTCGGCGACACCGGCGGAAAGAGCACGACGTAAAAGCGGAATCCGGCTGCTTCCTCCCACGAGAAGCAGTTTTTCCGGAGCATGACGCCGCCAAAGCTTGCGAACGAGCCCCACCACTTCCGCGATAGGGGGCTGCATGAGCGCTTCGAGCTGCTCCCGATCCACTTCCCGGGAGACAGGCTCTCCGGGGAAAAGCCCTCCCGGAGGATACCAAACGGCACGCAACGCATCGGAAAGGGTGATTTTCATCTGCTCCGCCTCGGCGAGAAGGACCGCCCAGCGGGGATCCTCCCGGTCTGGTTTTTCCCCGGAGACGGAACTCCAGAGCCATTCGGCGAGGAGCACGTCGAGATCGGCACCACCGAGATCACCCCGACCGATGGAATCGATGACCTGCCACACCTGTCCCTCCCGCTCCACAACGGTGACATCCACCGTACCCGCACCGAAATCGAGCACGAGAAATCGTCCCTCACCTCCGACAGCGAGAGCTGCGGCGGTGGGTTCGTTGACGATCTTTACCTCGGAGAATCCGGAGGTTTTGGCGACGCGCATCATGGCCGCCCTCTCGGGAAAGCTGAAATGCGCCGGAACGGCAAGAACGCAGGACGTGACGTACTCGCAGAGAAACGCCTCAGCATCCTCCCGGAGAAGCGTGAGAAGAGGCGCCAGGAGTTCTTCCGCGCCGTACTCCTTGCGTCCGAGGCGAACCCGCCAGGCGGGGTCCCCCACGTGGCGTTTCACGTTCCACCACGCTTTCCGGGGCTCCCGGAGCGCGATCCTCGCGGCATCCTCGCCGGCAATCCAGCCCTGCGAGTCCGTCCGGGCCACGTAGGAGGGCGTACGGACATTACCCCACCTGTTCGGGACGAGCACGGGCGCATTCGGTCTTTCGGGGCGCGCCACCGCCGAAAGCGCGTATCGGGTTCCAAGGTCAATGCCCAGAATCGGCGAACCCATGAGCTCTCGCCTCCTCATTCGCCCCGTCTTGAAGAAAAAACACATTCCAGAACATCATTGTGAAGCAAATCCGCACGGATGGCAATCTCCGAGCCGGGAAGCACTCCGGAAGGGCACGAGGCGGCAAGAAAGTGTTCCGTCAGGCCCGAGGCACGGAGACCGTCGTCCTCCTCCACGAGAACCCGGACATTCCTGCCTACCCATTTCGCCATAATACGCCGCAGGAGATCCTTTCCCAACGCGAGTGTCTCCTCGCACCGCTCCCTCAGGATTCCCGGGGACACTCTGCCGGGAAAGCGAGCCGCTGCGGTCCCTTCCCGGGGGGAAAAGGGAAACACATGCAGGCGGCCAAAGCGCATCTCCTCAAGAAAGCGCAGGGTTCTGCGAAACGCACCTTCGTCCTCTCCGGGAAATCCCACGAGAACATCCGTGCTGATGTGCACATCCTCTCCGAGGATACGACGGATTCTCTCGATGATTCGGGCGAAATCCTCCGGCGCATATCCTCTCGCCATGCGCTGCAGCACCTCTTTATCCCCACTCTGAAGGGGTATGTGCAGATGAGGACAGAACGCGGAAATGTCCGCGAGCATCCGAAGCAATTCTTCGCTCGCGGAGAAGGGCTCCAGGGAGCCGAAACGAATCCTCGAAATCCCCGGAACCCGGGAGAGTTTGCGTACCAGGGTTCCCAATGCGAATGGATCGGCGGCACCTCCGGAAGCACCATATCGTCCGAGATGCACACCAGTGAGAACAACCTCACGGCATCCCGCTTCCGCAACACTCGTGACCTCGCTCACGATGTCCGCTTCAGGGCGGCTCACCGGCTTGCCTCTTACAAAGGGGACGATGCAGTAGCTGCAGAAGTGATCGCATCCGTCCTGAATCTTGACGAATGCCCTGGTGTGCGCGGTGAGAGCGGGGAGAAAGAGGGCATCCCAGGACTCGTCGGTACGAAGATCGTCCACGAGAATCCGTGATGACGCGAACGCCGCGACATCCTTTCCTCCACGTCGCCGGGCAATCTCCTCTTCTACCAGGTCCGGAATGAGGTGCTTACGTCGGTTCCCCACAAGGAGATTCACCCCGAGCGCCTCCGCCCCTTCCGCGTCGCCCACGCGCTGGGCCAGACAGCCGCAGAGAACGAGACACGCTCCGGGATTCTCCCGGCGGAGACGCCGGAGAAGCTGCTTCACCTTTCTGTCCGCCTCGGCGGTGACCGTGCAGGAGACCACGATCGCTGCATCCAGCGGAGCTTTTTCGACCAACAACCATCCCCGGGCGAGGAACGCCGCGGCGAGGGCCTCTCCCTCGTACTGGTTGGTGCGGCAGCCGCGGGAACGCACCAGAATCCTCGGCCGTTCAGAGAGACAGGGCATCATCGGTTCGGTACAGCCCCTCTCTCGTCAGGGAAAACCAGGAACATCCCACGGTCACCGCCGTAGGCGCACGCAGAATTCTCGGGCCGAGCGAAACGGGCACAAAACCCAATTCCCTGAAACGCTCCTTCTCTCGCGGGGAGAAATCGCCCTCGGGGCCCACCGCAAAGGCGACGTCAGCACCGCATCGGACACTTCCCAGAGGGCGGGCGCCTCCGTCGAGAATCGCCGCGTAACATTCGGAAGGAAGCGTGACCGGGTCGATCTCCTCGACATCCAAAGGGGGGAAGAGGTGGGGCGGTGACGACGCGCCGCACTGTTTGGTAGCCTCAAGAAGGATTCGCTGCCACCGCTCCATCCGTCGTGGTGTGGAAAGTATTGCGCCCTTGGGAACACTCCGTTCGCACCGAAGAGGCAGGATCTGTGCCACGCCCACTTCGACGGCGTTTCGCAGAAGGGCGTTCCAGGCATCCTCCTTGAGGATTCCAGCAAGGAGGAGAAGATGGAGCGAGGTCTCCGGAGAGGGGATCCGCTCGCATTCGACACCCTCCCATTGCTCCTGGTTCTTCTCAAGGGAAAGAATCACCCGCCATCCCGGCAGCAATCCCTCCACCCTGTCACCGACGACACACCGGCGAACCCGAACAAGATGGTGTACTTCGTCGGCATCGAGAATCCACCGCCCCTCAGGCGTTCGCAGACTCGTTTCGAGTCGAAGGCGCGGCAACGACACCCCACCAGTCTCCTTTCTCAAGTTCCTGCAGGGGAACGAGTCCGGCCCGTCCGAGCGCGGCGAGGAACTGTTCCCGTTCCCGCACTACAAGACCGGAAAACAGGGCGACCCCCTTTTCTCCCAGAAGAGAACGCACGGACGGGAGCATCTCCAGAAGCGGTTCGAGCACGATGTTCGCCAGCAGGCAATCCACGGGAGAGGTAAATCCACGCAGCAGATCTCCCGTCTCCACCCGGACCTTTCCGGCAGGAAGATCGTTGAGGCGGCAATTCTCCTCGATCTCCGGAATCACCGCAGGATCGAGATCTCTGGCCGTCACGTCCGTCGCGCCGAGTTTGACCGCTGCAATGGAGAGGATGCCCGATCCGGAGCCGATATCCACGGCGGTCATGCCGGGAAATGCGTGGGACTCCAAAAGTTCCAGCATGATCTGAGTACTCTCGTGATAGCCGGTTCCGAAAGCGCTTCCGGGATAGATATACAGAGGAATCCGCCCCACCGGCTCTTTACCGCGGTGCCACGGGGCGAGAACGACGAGACGGCGTCCCACGTCGAGAGGGGGGAAGGCGTCCTTCCATGCGGTGTGCCACTGTCGATTTTCGATTTTTCCCATATCTGCGATGGAAATGTTCGGCCACGGTTCGAGGGCCTCGCCCAAGCGCCCGAGCCAGAATCCCAGATCGTGGGAATTCCGGAAATAAGCCCGGAGTCGAATCCTCTCCGCTCCCTGCTGCTGTTCCGCGCCGATGCTGCCGGAGAGTTCCGCCAGAGAGGCGAGAACGTCCTCATCCCCGTCTTTGCCCTCGAGGATCACGTACCACCAGAAACCGTCTCCGCCCGTCATCGACATGACATCAACCTCCACAAACCGCAAGAGGGAGGCCAAGCCTCCCTCTTGCCTCTTTTTTCAAGTGTACCACAATTTCAACGGTACGCCACCGGGGTGTTGTTTACCTATCCGAAAAAGGATTTCAGCTTGTCCAGAAAACTTTCATTTTCTTTGACAGAAACATCCATTTCCTGGGCAAGAGCCTGGAGGAGTGTTCTCTGGCGCTCCGTCAAATCCCGGGGCACCTCCACCGAGAGGTGAACGACAAGATCACCTCGTCCTTTGCCGCGAAGCCGCGGCATTCCCTTTCCGCGAAGCCGGAAGGTCTCTCCGGGCTGACTCCCCGACGGAACGTCGAGCAATTCTTCCCCATCAAGAGTCTCGATGGGAATTTCACACCCCAGGGCGGCCTGGGGAAACAGGACGGAAACCCGGGTGTGCAGCCTGTCCCCGTCGCGTTCGAAACGGGGATGCTCCCGCACACGCATCAGAAGGTAAAGGTCCCCGGGAGGTCCACCGTTGACTCCCGCCTCTCCCTCTCCGGTAATGCGAAGTCGGAGCCCCGTGTCCGCCCCTGGCGGAATGCGCACGTCCAGCCGGTGGGACTGTCGGAGCATGCCGTTACCGTTACAGGATTTACACGGTGAGGAAATGATTTTTCCCCTTCCCGCACACCGGGCGCAGGGCGTTACGGACGAAAACTGCCCGAAGGGAGTTCTCTGGACATGCTCCACCTGGCCCCGCCCTCCACAGGCGGGACACGCCTCGGGAGAAGTTCCCGGCTCCGCACCAGTCCCTCCGCACCGTTTGCACCCCTCCCACCGGGGAATCGAGACCTCTCTGACCGCACCGGAAAAGGCTTCCTCCAGCGTGCATTCCAATTCCATCTCCAGATCGGAACCCCTCCGGGGAGCGGTGGAGGAGCGGCCCCGCCGCCCTCCGCCGCCGAAGAAGCTGTCGAAGATATCCCCGAAGATGTCGCCAAAGGGACTCGCTCCGTCGAAGGGACTTCCACCCTGGGGAATGTCGCCCACAAAACCGAACTGATCGTACTGAGCCCGTTTCTGGGGGTCGCTCAGGATCTCATAGGCCTCGTTGATTTCCTTGAACCGCTCCTCCGCCTCCCGATTTCCAGGGTTCGCATCGGGGTGAAACTTGCGGACGAGCTTACGGTAGGCCTTCTTGATGTCCTCGGTACTCGCCTCCCGGGGCACGTCCAATATCTTGTAGTAATCCTTAGTCTGTCCAGGCCCCGGCATTTTCCGTCACTCCCTACGCCTCGCCCTTGTCCGAGAACTCCGCGTCCACCGTATCCCCCTGAGACTCGGCGGCACCCTGTTCCGGCGCCGCCTTCGCCGCGTCGCCCTGAGAGGTTTCCTGGGCATACAGCCGCTGCACCAGAGGGTGCACCTCCGCAGTGAGCGCACTCAGGGCTTTCCGGATCGCCTCGGGGTCGCTCTCCGAGGAGGCACGTTTGAGCGCCTCCAAGCCCGTCTGAATCTTGCCCTTCTCCTCGGGCGTCACTTTGTCGCCGAGGTCGCGGAGGAGTTTCTCCGTGTTGTACACGGTGCTGTCCGCTTCGTTTCTGGCTTCGGCAAGTTCCTTCTTTTTCTTGTCCGCATCCTCGTTGCTCTCGGCCTCGTTCTTCATCCGCTCGATCTCCGCCTCGGAGAGCCTGGAGGATTGGATGGTGATGTGCTGGCTCTTACTCGTGGCCTTATCCTTGGCGGTCACATTGAGGATGCCGTTCACGTCGATGTTGAAGGTCACCTCGATCTGGGGAATGCCCCTGGGCGCGGCGGGAATGCCGTCGAGGAAAAAGCGACCGAGGCTCACGTTGTCCGCGGCCATGGCGCGTTCGCCCTGCAGGACATGCACTTCCACCTGAGTCTGGTTGTCCCCGGCGGTGGTGAAGATCTGACTTTTGGAGGCAGGAATGGCCGTGTTCCTGTCGATGATTTTCGTAAAAACTCCACCCAGTGTCTCAAGCCCCAGCGAAAGGGGTGTCACATCCACGAGAACGATGTCCTTGTGCTCCCCCGCCAAAATCGCCGCCTGAATCGCGGCGCCCACGGCAACACATTCGTCGGGGTTGATTCCCTTCGTGGGGTCCTTGCCGAGGAGTTCTCGAATCTTCTTCTGCACCATGGGCATGCGCGTGGCCCCCCCCACGAGGAGCACCTTGTCGATCTCCTGCGCGGTGAGCCCCGCATCGGAGAGTGCTCTGCGGGTAGGCTCCACAACTCGCTCCAGAAGACCCGCGGTCATCTCCTCGAAACGAGCCCGGGTGAGCGTGAGTTCCAGGTGCTTTGGACCGTTCTGATCCGCCGTGATGAAGGGAAGAGAGACCGAGGTCTCGGGCATGGAGGACAGTTCCACCTTCGCTTTTTCGGCAGCCTCCCGAAGGCGCTGCATGGCCATCTTGTCCTTGCGGAGATCGATGCCGTCGCTTTTGCGGAACTCCTCCACCATCCAGTCCACGATCTTCATGTCCCAGTCGTCGCCGCCGAGGAGATTGTCCCCCGATGTGGCGAGGACTTCGAAGACGCCCTCTCCCACGTCGAGAACGGACACGTCGAAGGTACCGCCGCCGAGATCGAAAACCAGGAGTTTGTGCTCCCCCTCTTTGTTGGCACCGTAGGCAAGGGCTGCCGCCGTGGGCTCATTGATGATGCGGAGCACTTCGAGCCCGGCGATGGCACCGGCGTCCTTCGTCGCCTGGCGCTGCGCGTCCGTGAAATAGGCGGGAACGGTGATGACCGCCTTCGTGACGGGTTCGCCCAGATACTCCTCGGCGTCGCGCTTCATCTTCTGGAGAATCATGGAGGAGATCTCCTGCGGCGTGTAGTGCTTGTCATCGATGCGCACCTTGTGATCGGTACCCATTTTCCGCTTAATGGAGATCACCGTGCGCTCGGGGTTGACGATGGCCTGCCGCTTGGCAAGCTGTCCGACAAGCCGTTCCCCTTCTTTCGTGAACGCCACAACGGAAGGAGTGGTACGCATGCCCTCCGCATTGGCGATCACCGTGATGGCATCGCCTTCCTTAACTGCAATACAGCTGTTCGTGGTTCCCAGGTCTATTCCTACAACCTTTGCCATTTCGGATCACCTCGTCGTCCTTTGAAATGAACTTCCAAGAGAACGCAGCCGTTCCGGGCCGGCGTTCCCGTCTTTCTCGTTTTGCTCATGCACCCTCCGGAGCGGATTCCGCCTGGAGGCGCCCCACCCGGACCTGCGCAGCCCGCAGGACTTTTCCGCCGAGAATATACCCCATCTGGAGTTCCTGTACGATCTGTCCATCCATCGCAGGATCCTGCACGGGGACGAGCGCGACGGCTTCGTGCACGGCCGGGTCGAATGCACCGTCGCAGGGGATGGAGCTCACTCCCAATTCCTGGAGAGCGCCGAAAAACTGCTTCCGCACCATGGAAACACCTTTCAAAAGAGGGTCATCCGCCTGAGCGGCGGCAATCGCCCTGTCAAGATTGTCGAGCACCGGGACGAGAAGCAGGACCGCACGCTCCCCTGCAAGTTCCCGAAGGCGCGCCGCGTCACGTTCCACCCGTTGCCGAAAATTGTGGAAATCAGCGCGGAGCCGTGCACTTTCCTCGTTTTTCTCGGCAAGTTCCTTTTCCATCTCCTCCAGGACACTCTTTCGCGATTCCGCAAGGGCCTCCGCCTCATCGAGACGTCGCCGTAACACCTCCGCTTCTTCCTGCAGCCCAGCCACGCAGGCCGCCAATTCCGCCCTGGTGGGACCTCCGCCCCGCCTTCCGTGGACATCCGTTCCTTCTCTGGGCTTCCCTTCCCCCCGCTCCTCCCCGGGAGAACGACATTCCCGCAAAAGAGCCTCGTCGCGCATTTTCGCGTCAGTGAACATGCCGTTGTTCCTCCTCACTTCCATCGTCCTCGCGCAGTCCTTCGAGAACCGTTTCGAGCACGGCGATGGAGCTTTCGTAATTCATCCGCACCGGACCGATGAGACCGAGGATTGCCTTCCGCCCCCCCGCGTTTGCCGTGGCGAGAACCACCGAACAGTCGTGCATGCGCTCCTCAGGATTCTCCTCGCCGATGGTGACCGTAAGCGTTCCGTTCAGCGTGCAGTTATCCACAAGTTCCACGAGGGCCGACTCTTCTTCGAGAAGAGAAAATACCGCATGGAGTCGTCCCAGATCCTTGAAATCAGGCATTGCGAGCAAATGGTGAGCGCCTCCGCGGTAGAAACGAAAGGGTTGAACCGAGAGAAGCCCGTCCATCTCGGAAATGGCAGCGCGGCAGTTTCCTTCTTTTTCCCGAAGTTCGCTCATCACATACTGAAGAAGGTCGTTCCTGGCCTCGTTCCATGTCCGTCCCACCATGACCGCATTGATTCTCCGCGAAAGCGTTTCGAGTTCCTCCTGCCGAACTTCGCAAGGAAAGGCAATCATCTTGTGGTGCACGAGTCCTCCCTCGACGACGACGATGGCAAGTGCATGCGTACTGTCCATGCGCAAGAAATCCACACGGAGCAGACGAATCTCCTGAAAAGGCGCGAGGGTGGCGACGCTCACATATTGCGTCACTCTGGTCAGGAGTTGGGAAATGTATGCGAGAGCGCCCTCCACGTCGCGTCGTTGCTCCCGGAGGTCCGAGATCCACCGCTCCGCCTCGGGATGTGGTGCACGACGACGCTGAAGGATGGTGTCCACATACAGCCTGTAGGCTCTGGATGTGGGGATTCTTCCCGCCGACGTATGGGGTTGGACCAGATAACCCAGCTCCTCGAGATCGGACATTTCATTTCTGATCGTCGCCGCGCTCCGTCCCGTGAGATACTTTTTCGAAAGCGTTCGGGAACCGACAGGCTCTCCCGTCTGGATATAATCGTAGACGACAGCGAGGACAACCTCCAGTTGGCGTTCGGACAACATTTCCCCACCCCCCTTTCCATTGAACTGCTAGCACTCATTGGCGACGAGTGCCAATTCTCCATCGTCATCCGCACCGTAGCGTACCAACGCAACTCGGGATTGTCAAGACTGGTCAAACACTCTTGCAGAAAAACACACCGTTTCACATACTCTTTCGTGCCTCTCGATGAGCGAAGCCCTCCGTACTCACCCTTGTGGCGCCCCTCCGCCGGATCCCGTGATAGAATGCAGGAAACACTCGGAAGGATCCGCTCGCCGAGCGACAACGGATCGACCGGCAAAAAGGCGAATCATCCACGTATCCGTCATAATTCCACCAGGTTCGGGAGGCTGAACGCTCGTGAAAGAACAGAAAGGGCACACGACAATTATTCTGATCCGCCACGGAGAATGTGCCGGAAACCGGGAGGGGCTCTTCCGGGGAAGAAGGGATTTCCCTCTGAACGAAACGGGGCAGGCGCAGGCAAAAGCGCTTGCCCGGGAGATGATGTCCTTCGCTCCAAAGTACGTCTACACCAGCCCACTCTCTCGAGCGACGGAAACCGCCGAAGCCGTGGCTCACTCCTGCGGGGCTCTCGTGGACGTGCGGGAGGGGTTCAATAACATGGCTCTCGGACCGTGGGAGGGTGCCCCCAAGGAAACCATCCGCGAGAACTTTCCTGTCGAATGGGAATTGTGGCTGACAAACCCCGAACGCCTTCGTATCACCGGCGCGGAACGTCTTGCGGACGTCCAGAGGAGAGCCTTTTCCAACCTGGAACACCTGGTGCACCTGCACAAGGAAGACACCATCGCCGTCGTCACCCACAGGGCGGTCCTTAAACCACTTCTCGCCGCAGCGCTTGGAATCGCCGAGCCTTATTTCTGGAGGATTCATACGGATACCGCCTCGTACAGCATCCTCACCCACGACCCTCAGCGGGGATATTGCTGCACCCTGCTCAACCAAACCAGACATCTCGCGGAGTACATCTCCGAATGGGTGTGAGCGCGAACGCGTCATTGATGCATCCAAAGCCACCCGTCCCCCGTAAAAGCCCCGTTTCCGGCCCGATCGACCCTGTTCCGCGGTCCCTGGCGTTTTGGGTCGATGCTTCACGCTTGACCTTGCTCAGCGCACCGACTAAGATGAACCGGGCGCGCCGCTGCCCCTCATCTTTCGACAGAAATCCTGTCGCCCGGGAGTTTTGGCCATGATCCGTAGGACAGTAGTTTCGCGCTTCCGGCGCCGTTTTGTGCCGTGTTAGAGTGGGTCGTGTTTTTGGAAGCGACTGCGGGTAACCGTCTCGGCTCGCTGAGAAGCGCTCGAGATCTCCTGGTGGCCTCGGGTTTTGATATTCAAAAGACGAGCGGTGTCTACGAGGTAGACATCTCTGAAACACCCCGCCTTTTGGCGTTGGGTGTATGTCTTCTCGTAACCGCCCCGGAGGACGCAGAAGCGCGTTTTTCCGCTCTCGACCGGGCAGTCCGCAGTTTGCCCTGCGCCCCGAAATGTTCCGTTTTGGCCTCGTCGGACAGAGAAGGATTCTTGATCCATTTCGCCTCTGGAAAGGACTCTTTCCCACGTATCCCCTTCCTTGAGGTCCTTCCCGAATGGTTTCCGACAGCGGACGTTCCGGAACGAAGTCCCGGAAATCCCCCCGAACCGGAAGACTCCGTTTTCATCTCATTTCTCTGACGGCGACAAAAGCCTGCGATCCTTCAGGGGGTATGTCATGCAGCAGTGTATCCGTCGTTTCACCACGGCACTTCTCGTTTTTCTCGGGACATTCCTCTTCGCGTTTCCCGCATATGCCGCGGGAAGCACGACACGAGTTCTCTCAATTCCGGAGTATCCCTTCAGGATCGTCTTCACCGAGAAGGACGGACGCATTGTAAAAGCCTTTTTCCGAGCACCGGGCTACCTCAGGAGTCTTCCTGAGGTGGAAGGACTTCGTTATTCCGCCCAACATCTGACCGTGTGGCACGCAGATCTGGACTGGAGACGGGATGTCTTGTGGCGTTTGAGCTTTGTCGATCCGGAACACCAGGAGAAAGGACAGTTCCTGTGGTTCGGCGCGCTTTCCGGCGCCTCTCAATTCTGGCTCGTCGCGAGCCCCGCAGGAACAAGCCTGTGGGACAGCATTCCATTGAAAATCACGGCACCACTGGGAACGTCCCTCTACGTCTCTCCCTCCATTCCGGCCTATCAGGCCGCCGGCGAAGGCACGGAAGGCACATCCCTCTCCTTCATCTACACGATCTCACTTACCGAGAACGGCCCCTGTTTCGTCAACGTACCCGATGTGTACCAGCAACTCCTTCCCGTGACAACCCTCGTCGCATCTCATGAGACCGACAAAGGCAAACGGAAGGCCTATTCGCTTCTACTCCAGGATTTCGAGGCACTGGCAAAGAGCGAACAAGTCTCTTTGGAAAGCATCATGAACCTCTCCTGGAAGCAGCTTCTCACCGGACGATGGAATCCTTGAATCACACCTGCCCCTGCCCGATCCTGCAACGGGTAGGGGCACCCTGCTTCCATGTCGGTTGCGTTTGAACCGACAATCCAGGCCGTAAAAGACAAGAACTCACGCGTTTCGCTCGTTGCGTCTCCGACTCGGACGTCCGTTCTCCCGGGAAGTGCGTTTCGATGTTTCCGAGCCGCGGGAAACGTTTCTTTTCGATTCACCCGCCGCCATGCGCCCCCGATCCTGACGCCGCTCCCCACTTTCGGAAGGTCTCGGTCCGCTTTTTCGGATACCCCCTGACTCGAAACGACTGTGCTCTCCCGGGGCACGCTTCTCATTCTTCCGGGAAACCCCCTCCTCGTTCCGTCTCGTCCCTCTCGGTTTAAATTTAGAAGGACCACGGTTTTCTTTTCGCTCCGACAGACCGTTTCCCGAGTCGGCATGAGGCGCACGCGAAGAAACACCCTTCCGCGGGGGCCTCTCCGCACCGCTTCGCTCTTTTGCAAAGCCCTCGCTCTCGCGGGTCTGCTTTCCGAATCGGGACGAAGGCCTTTCTTCCCGTGCCTCTTTTTCAACGGAAGACGTTCCTCCGGATCGCCCGCCCGGACGATTCCGCTGGGAGAACCGACCGGACATCCCCGACCTTTCCCGCTCCGCCTTTCCGAATTTGCCCGATTCACCGCGGAAACGTCCCTCACTCGCATGTCTTTCGCCTTTTCCGGACGTCTCTTCCGTACTCCGCCGCCTCCCCTGCGATGTTTCAACGGAACCCTGCACTTCCCGCCATCCCGGGCGCCGATCTCCCACGCCATCAAGGGGAACACGGAGAGCACCACCGTACCGTTTCACGGGTGGAACCTCGCGGGAAGTCCCTGCCGGAGGCGGAGTGCTTTCCCGGCTTCGCAGCTGGCCACATGCACCGCGGACGTCTCCTCCGCGTTCACGGCGCAGTTCCGCATTGACTCCCCAAGCGCGCAGGTGATCCCTGAAACGCTCCGCCCGCTCGCGAGGAGGGCGTTCGAAATTGCCCGCTCCGGCATTGTAGGGAATGAGGTTCACATAGGCCTTGAGATCACCGATCCACGCCGCCAGCTCCTCCGCGTGGGAGGGAGAATCGTTCACGTCCCGGAGCAACATGTATTCGAGAGTGATGCGATCCCCTAAAACTCGTTGATAACGGAGCAATGCCTTTCGCAGCGATGCAAGGGGATACTTCCGGTTCAGCGGCATCAGGCGGGAACGAAGGGAATCGTTCGCCGCATGGAGAGACACGGAGAGTCCGACTCCGAGCGATTCCGCCGCAAGGGCGTCGATACCCGGAACAACACCGGCGGTGGAAATGGTGATGTGCCGCTGCCCCAGTCCTCGCATATGAGGGTCCCGGAGCATGCGAACACTTCGAAATACCTGCTCTGCGTTGAGAAGCGGCTCACCCATGCCCATGTACACCACGTTTTGAATCGGCCCTTTCTGGTGTGCCTCGATGGCAAGAAACTGGGCGAGCATTTCTCCTGCGGAAAGGTTCCGCACGAATCCTCCCTGGCCGGTAACACAAAAGGTACAGGCCAAAGGACATCCCACCTGGGAGGAAAGGCAGGCCGTAGTGTGTTGAGGATGCCGAAGAAAGACCGACTCGATCCGCTCTCCATCCTCAAGCTGCCACAGATATTTCAGGGTCCCGTCAAGAGGGGACATCTCCGCTTTTTCCAGCGCGGGCATGGTGAAACGAACGAGGGCATTCAGCTTTCCCCGCAATTCTTTCGAGAGATTCGTCATTCCCTCAAAGGTGAACACACGCTTTTTGTAGATCCAGTCGCAAATTTGCCCCGCCCGATAGTCGGGCTCGCCCATTTCGTCCCGCAGGAGCGAAACCCATTCCTCGAAATCCAGTTCCAGGGCATGCAGACGGTCCATAACGCACTCCTCCCTCATTTTCGACGAAAGAAGGACCCTCTGGGGGTCCCTCTTCCATCCGCTGTCGTTCCGCGTTTCGAAAGATTCTTCCCGTATCAGGGTTTTTGCGCCAGAGGCGATGAAGCAGCACGAACCCCCGAAGGTGCCTGCAAAAGCTCCGGATACAACGGAAACGCCTCGCTCAGTTCCTTAATCTCTTTCCGGGCGGCGAGCCGCGACGTTGCATCTTCGGGGGCGGAAAGCACCTTGTCGATGATCTCCGCGATCCGTTCCATCTCCGCCTCACCCATACCACGAGTAGTCACCGCAGCCGTTCCGAGACGAACGCCACTCGTCACGAAGGGTTTTTCCTTATCGAAGGGGATCATGTTCTTGTTCACCGTGATGCCTGCATCTTCCAAAAGCTTCTCCGCATCCTTTCCCGTGACATTCCGGGAACCTTTGACATCTACGAGGATGAGGTGATTGTCGGTTCCGCCGGAGACGATACGGAACCCTCGCTCGGCGAGAGCGGCGCAAAGCTTCTTCGCGTTTGCCACGACAGAGGCCGCATACGTTCGAAATTCGTCGGTGGCTGCCATTTTGAAGCAAAGGGCTTTCGCAGCAATGGCGTGCATGAAAGGACCGCCCTGCGTCCCCGGAAAGACGGAACGATCCAGCTCTTGAGCGTATTTTGTCTTACAGAGAATGAGCGCTCCCCGGGGCCCCCTGAGCGTCTTGTGGGTCGTCGTGGTGACGAAATCCGCGTGGGGCACCGGACTCGGATGGACTCGTCCCGCGACAAGACCTGCGATGTGAGCCATGTCAACCAGAAAGACCGCTCCGACTTCGGCGGCAATGGCTGCAAAGCGGGCAAAATCGATGAAACGGGGATAGGCACTCGCTCCAGCGACGATCACCCGAGGGCGATGCTCCTTCGCGAGACGTTCCACCGCTTCGTAGTCGATGGTCTCCGTCTCCGGCGTCACGCCATATCCGACGATACGATAGAGCTTCCCCGTGAAGTTCAACGGGTGACCATGAGACAGATGTCCACCCTGGTCCAGACTCATAGCCAACATGGTGTCTCCAGGGGCCATGAAGGTGAAAAAGGCGGACATGTTCGCCTGTGTCCCCGAATGGGGTTGCACGTTCGCATGTTCGGCGCCGAAGAGATCACAGGCCCGGCGTATGGCCACCTCTTCGACGGTTTCCACGAACTCGCAGCCGCCGTAATATTTCTTGTGCGGATACCCTTCTGCATATTTGTTCGTCAGTATCGATCCCTGGGCTTCGAGGATCGCCAACGGAACAAAATTCTCCGACGCAATGAGCTCGATACCATCCCGCTGTCGAGCGAATTCCGATGACACCAGACCATAAATCTCAGGGTCCAGCTCCGCCATACCGGCTCTCATGAACCACTCCACGTCGTTCCCTCCCTCATGTTTCCCGACATTTTTTCGGTCCGATTTCTCCCCTTAAATCATACCCTAAAATGAACCAAAGGGAGTAGATCAGGACAGTCTTCTCCGAAAACACACGCGCCTCGAAACATCCCTCCGGAGAACCCGAAGAACTGAGAGCACGAAGACGAAAATCGCCCTTCGTGAGCGCTTCCCCACAAAAAAAGAGCTCCGGCTGGAATCGCCGAAGCTCCTTGTGTACCAAGTGGTGGAGCTGAGGGGAATTGAACCCCTGACCTCTTCCATGCCAAGGAAGCGCGCTCCCGCTGCGCCACAGCCCCACTCGCAGAACGAAGCACATTATAGGGAGCCTGAGGAATTCTGTCAACCGGCACTTGCTTTGAAAAACCGCCGGGCCAACGCCGAGAAAGAAAACGTCTCGCCAGACCCGGATCACCCCTCTCACCTCTCCCCGGGAGGGAAAAGACACGCTATACTCGCAGCAGGAACGATTTTCTTTTTGAATGGGGGCAAGGATCATGACACGGCGACAGACGCGGAAAACCGTGTACTTCTTTTTTCTTGCGCTGACCGGTGTTTTTCTTTCCCCGACATGCTGTGTCGCAATCACGAGAGGTGACGTGGTACAGATTGTCGTGGATGCCTTGGGGCTCCCCCTCTGGGGAGGGAAAGAACGTTTCGCCGATGTCCCCTCTACTCACCCCCGGGCGAAGGCCATCGAAACAGCGTCGGCCTTGGGTATTCTTTTACCGGGGGACCGATTCCACCCCGACATCGAAGCGACACGAGCGGAAGCGCTGGGCTTCGCCTTTCTTGCCATGGGGTGGCGCCGGGAGGGTGAACTCGTCCGCACTTTCGCCACCGATCTCGACGCCGAACTTCCTCCGCACTTTGCCGCCTTCATCAAGATCGGCCGCTCCATGACCGTTCCTCCACCGGAGGAGTTCCTTTCCGAAGCAAAGAAAAACTGTTCTCCCGGCGACGCGGACCGTCTCGCCGCATGGCTCCGGGAGTGCAAACGCCGTCGCGTCATCTGGGAAGAGACCTTCCCCGGAGAAACGGGGGATCTTGTCGTGCATCGGGAAAACGTGGGGACACCTCCCGGCGCGTGGACTGTTGCCGTGGAAGAGTTTCCGGAAAAAAACGCCGCCGAGGCGTGCGCCAGAGAGCTTCGTTCCGCAGGCCACACCGTTCTGATCGTGGAGAACGCCTCGTCCTGGTCGGTTAGGACCGGTCCCTACAACCATTATCTTCAGGCATGGAAGGCCGCCGTCTCCCTGCCGAAACGATTCAATCCCACGGTGATCCCCCACGGCGGCAGCGCAAGCAATGCCCTGTTCTGGGCAGCCATCGTCGGATCTCCGGAACGTCTCGCCCCTCGCATTGTTCCGGCTTCGCTTCTCGGGGGAAAACGACTCCCCCTTTCGCGCCTCGCCGATGGTTTCGGCGGTGAGGGCGGCATCAACGGAGGCTATTTCGACGGCGCCGTTCCCATAGGGAGCCTCTTCGTGGAAGGCGTCCCCGTCGCACTTGCCCACGGAAACAGGTCCGCCGTGGGATGGAACCGTTCCGGTGATGTGCACTTCGGCAACGGGGCCTACCGGGCATGGGTCCTCGCGGGAACACAGTCTCTTCCAGTGAGCAAGCTCAACGGCGAGGTGCCGCCGGAAAGTGCCGGTCTTTTCACGACACCTTCAGGCGCTTTCGTGAAAATCGGGGACGGGCTGAAGATCCACGTGCGAAACGGAGTCATGACGTGGCGTTCCTTCGCCCAGGGAATGCACCCCGTTCCGGGGGACGGTTTTCTTCTTGTGGTGCGGGGGGAACTTCAAAAACGCATGATGGAGTTTCCTCTCCAAACACCGACAGAACTCCAGATCACATGGCAGGATGGTACGATGGGGAGAATGGAGTTCGTCCTCCAGGCCGGACCACTGTTGCTCCATGATGGGCAACCGTCCCTCGGCAATGAAGGGCTTTCTCCCTCTCTCACCGCGCTCCGCCATCCCAGAACCCTCGTGGGTTACGACGGCAAACGCATGTGGTGGATGGTCGTGGATGGAAGAAACTCCTGGAGAAGCACCGGAGTAACTCTCGAAGAGGCAAAACGCCTGGCTGCCGCCGCCGGTCTGACCCACGCGTTGAATCTGGACGGAGGCGGCTCAAGCACCCTCTGGTGGCGGGGTAAGCTCATCAACACGCCTTCGGATGGACAGGAACGTTCTCTGCCTTACGCTGTGGTCCTTGGATCGGACATGCCCTATCACTAGGACAGGGTGTTCACTTCCACCGCCGGGCAGTATGTCGAAAGGATATTCCGAATTGCGCCTTCCTGGTCACGATCGAAGAGAACCTTGATGCCCGTTACACTCTCCCTGCGCTCAAAGAAACACATCATCTGGTTTCTCCGGAACGCCAATGTGACATGGGCCACATCCTTCCAGGCGAGAACCTGGGAATTGCTTCCCATCCAGGATGTGCTTTCCCGTACAAGCCCCTCGGGAGAGAGGAAAATCCTCTTTCTAAAACCGCTGAAATAAAGAAGCGCTCCACCTACGATAAGGTAGGGGAAAAAACGATTGAATCCCGTTTCCAGTGTGGCGCTGAGATAGAGACGCAACCCGTCGGCGAGCAGAAAAAGCCCGACCGCGAAGGAAACCACACGCATCCATCTGGGGTGTTGCCCCGTCTTCGAAAGACAGAGAATTTCCATTCCATCCACACCTCCGGCGAAACGACAGGGAGGAGCGAACGTGCTTCGCTCCTCCCACTTTTCGATCTGTCCGCCCGGTTCCGTTATGACGCGGTTTTCTCTCCCTCTTTTTTCCAGAACACACCGATGCCCATATAGGTCATGGCGATCGCCACGAGGGGATTGATGTAGTTCAGGAACGCATAGGGAGCGTACTCGAGGGTGGGAACGCCAAGCACCCCGCTGTTGTAGGCACCGCAGGTATTCCACGGAATGAGGACCGACACGAGGGTCCCCGCATCCTCCAGGGAACGGGAGAGCATACGCGGATGCAGTCCTTTTTCCTCGAAGGCTGTCTTGAACATCCGTCCCGGCATGACGATGGAAAGATACTGGTCACCAAGGAAGAGGTTCGAGATGAAACAGGAGACGATGACGGAGGTAACCAATCCCCCCACACTCTTGACACTCTTCAGGATGGCGTGGAGAAGAACCTCGAGGAAACCGCAACGTTCCATGATGCCACCGAAGGAGAGCGCCGCGAGAATGAGGGAGATGGTCCACATCATGGAATCCAGCCCACCCCGGGTGAGCAGCTCCGAGAGCATGGTCCCCGCATCTTTGACGAGATCCGGCGCTGTCCCCGCTATGCCGTGATCCGCCATGAGCTGCGCCACCGCGTCGAGAGCCTCCGTTCCGGCGATTTCCGCAGAGAGCGTCGCTTCGTAACCATAGTGCAGCGCACCGACGATGTCGGCAAGACCGAATCCCTGAGAGAGAGACATGCCGCAGGCAAAGATGATGCCGGCGAAGAGGCCCGGAAGAGCGGGAATCTTGGCGACGGCCATACCGATAACGATGAGAGGCGGAACGAGACCGAGAAGACTGATGGAGAACTCGCTCTTCATGACCGCCTGGATGGCGTCGATCTTGCCCGCATCGAGACTTCCACCTGCATATTTCATGCCGAGGAAGACGGTGATGACCGTGACGATGAGGTAAGTGGGACCGGTGGTCCAGATCATGGCCCGGATGTGACTGAACAAGTCCGTTCCGGCGACTGCGGGTGCGAGATTGGTCGTATCCGAAAGAGGAGACATTTTGTCCCCGAAATAAGCACCGGAGATAACCACGCCGGCAGTAAGAGGGGCGGGAATGCCAAGTCCTGCGCCGACTCCCATGAGGGCGATACCCACGGTGCCGGACGTTCCCCAGGAGGTTCCAGTGGCAAGACTTACCACGGAACAGATGAGCAGCGTAGCGAAGAGAAAGATTTTCGGAGAGAGGATGTCGAGCCCGTAATAAATGAGGCTCGGTACAACGCCGCTTTGAATCCAGGAACCGATGACGAGACCCACCATCATGAGGATCACAATTGCCTGAAGGGCCATGGTGATACCCTGAAGCATTCCTTCTTCAATGGTCTTCCAGGGATATTTGAGCCCGAAGCAGCCCCAGAGAGCGACGAGAACACCGGACGTGATGATGGGAATATGCGCATCCACACCGAGCTTCAGAACACCGTAACTGATGATGCCCGCACAAACGAGAAGAATGATCAGTGCTTCTGCAAACGTGGGTTTGCGACCTTCCTGAGATTTCATTGGAGCAGATTCCCCCTTCCGTCTCAAGAACTACACCCAAAGAACGCCCGTCTTTCCGTTTCTTTTCAACTTCACCCCCACCCCGAAGACCACCTCCATTCCGTCTTTTCTGACATTTCAATCAAAAGTATACGCGGTTCTTCGAACCTGTCCAGCAATTTCTGGTTCCATTTCATACTTATGTCTTTACTTAAGTACAAAAAAGGGAGCCTTTTCGGCTCCCCGACTTATTTTTCACCGTGCTGGAACATTGCCTAAGTCCATAAGCACCATCTCATCCATGGAAATATCCGCCTTCAGGCGAACACGTTCCATTTCTCTCTGAAGATAGATGTCCCGGAGATCCTGTCGCACTCGATCCCCCGCTTCCTCGAAAGAGAGACGGCGCCCTTCCCTTCGCTGGAGAAGACGAAAAACCACATATCCTTCTTCGGTGGGAATCGGTCCACCGGTTGTTCCAGGAGAGGCACGAAAAATCTCTTCGACGACACCCTGCGGCAACGCATCCCTTCGGAGCCAGTCGGTGTCTACACAGCGCACTCCACCAGCATTTTCTTCACCTCGCGGAAGAGGCGGAAGCGGCTCACCGAGGAGATCCAGGAGCATCCGTTTCGCCCTGTTTTCGTCGGGAACGACACACCAGCGGAGTCGCACGGCCTCTTCGTCCGCATAACGCTCCGCGTGCGCTTCGTACTGGGCTCGGAGCGCCGCTTCGGAGAAATCCCACTCTTTCTGGAGTTCCGCAAGATACGCCTGACCGAGAATACCGATGGCATTCCACTTGAGGAACACCGCCACATCGGGACGCAAACGCAACCCCCGGAGTGTCGCCTCCCGGGCCAACAAAAACCAGTCCGCGAGACTTTCGATGTACGTCCTTCGTTCTTCCGCGGACATGCGAGAGAGAAGAACTCCCGCGAGGGCATCGCTTCCCTCGGTGTACTGACGGAGAAGGGAAAGGACCTCCTCTTCCTCAATGGCCTCGTCCCCGATCACGGCAACGGTCCGACCCCATGCCATCCCTGCGAAGACAAGACACCCGACCAACAGGACGAATCCCAACGACAGCCGAACCTTTCCCCCCACGCGAGTTCCCCCTTCTGCTTCGGACATGAAGCAAGGCCGCTTCCGGAAACAGGCGGAAACGAACTGTGCCGCGGTCATGCTAACAGAACTCGGAAGAAAAGTCACGGCATTCCCATCCTTTCCGCGAACCGGACCGCCTCCCGCTCCGTGTCACCTCCGGAGTTCCGCCGCCTCCTGATCCGAAGGGAAAAACACGTCGTTTTCCTCTCCGAAGGAAAAATGAAGTTCCTTTTCGTGAATGTGTATGGAGATCTCGCTTCCGCGCCCGATCCGTCCCTCCAGGAGTAAGTCCGCCAAGTGATCCTCCACCATGCGCTGAATGGTTCTGCGCAGAGGGCGAGCGCCGAACTTGGGGTCGAATCCCTTTTCCAGGAGGAGAGACTTCGCCTCTTCGGAAACGGTGAGCGCCACACCCTGTTCTCTGAGCCGGCTGTGGAGATCCTGGAGCATGATTCCCACGATCTGCAGGAGCTCCTCCTTCTCGAGGGGGCGAAAGACCACCATCTCGTCCACGCGATTGAGGAATTCGGGCCGGAAGGTTCGTTTCACCGCATCGAGAATCTGCCCTCGGGTTCGAGTCCAGTCCGCAGCAGCCTCCATGTCCGGAGCGGCAAAACCGAGCCCTTTCCCTTTGACGACGTTTTCGGCGCCCACATTGCTGGTCATGATGACCACAGCGTTACGAAAATCCACGCTGTGTCCCTGACCATCCGTGAGCCGTCCGTCCTCCATGATCTGGAGCAGAATGTTGAACACGTCGTGATGCGCCTTTTCGATCTCGTCGAAGAGGACCACCGAATAGGGACGACGCCGGATGGCCTCGCTGAGCTTGCCCCCTTCCTCGAAACCCACGTATCCGGGGGGAGCTCCGATGAGTTTCGCCACCTCGTGACGTTCCATGAACTCGCTCATGTCGAGGCGGATCATGGCATCCTCGCTGCCGAAGAGGAATTCCGCCAAAGCCCGGGCCAGTTCGGTCTTTCCCACTCCCGTGGGGCCGAGAAAAAGAAAACTGCCTACGGGACGCCGTGGATCCTTCAGACCGCTCCGAGCCCTGCGGATCGCCCGTGCAATGGCACTCACGGCCTCGCTCTGGTTGATGAGACGTCGGTGGATTTCTTCCTCCATGCGGAGCAGCCGGGCCGCCTCTTCCTCGGTCATCTGCACGACGGGGATTCCCGTCCACTCCGAGACGATCTGGGCGATCTCGTTTGCATCGACCACGGGCTCCTCCTGGTTTCGGGAGACCTGCCAGTTCTTCCGGGCGGTCTCGAGTTCTTCCGAGAGCATCCGCTCCTCGTCCCGCAGCCGGGCAGCCTTTTCGAATTCCTGGCCGACCACGGCGGCTTCCTTTTCTTTTCGGATCGTTTCAAAACGGCGCTCCAGTTCTTTGATCGCCTCGGGAGCTTCCATGGTCTTCAGACGCGCCTTCGCCGCAGCTTCGTCGATGCAGTCGATGGCCTTGTCTGGAAGAAACCGATCCGTGATGTACCGTGCGGAGAGCCTGGCCGCCGCCTCGATGGCCCCATCGGTGATCTTCGCCCGATGATGTGCCTCGTAGCGATCCCGAAGTCCCTTGAGGATGGCGATGGCATCCTCAAGACCGGGCTCGTCGACGAGAACCGACTGGAAACGGCGTTCCAGGGCGGCATCCTTCTCGATGTGCTTTCGATATTCGTTGAGCGTCGTAGCACCGATGACCTGAAATTCCCCCCGGGCGAGACTCGGCTTGAGGATGTTCGCCGCATCCACCGCACCTTCCGCCCCTCCCGCACCGACGAGGGTGTGCACCTCGTCGATGAAGAGGATCACATCCTTGACCTCCCGGAGTTCCTTCACGAGCTTGCGCATGCGCTCCTCGAACTCTCCCCGATACTTCGTTCCCGCCACCAGGTTGGCCACGTTGAGGAGAACCACGCGTTTGTCCCGCAGCACTTCGGGAACGTCTCCGGAGGCGATCTTCTGGGCAAGCCCCTCCACGATGGCGGTCTTGCCCACTCCGGGATCGCCTATGAGAACGGGGTTGTTCTTCGTCCGGCGTGAGAGGATCTGGATAACCCGTCGAATCTCCTTGCTTCTGCCGATGACTGGATCAAGTTCACCACGGACGGCCATTTCGCTGAGATCGATCCCCAACTGATCGAGCGTAGGCGCCTTCGAGCGGCCGCGTTTCTGGCCGGTCGTCTGCCCCTCGCCGCCCCCCTCCTGGACCGTGTCGTTTCCGGAAACGGCACCGATCACCTCCTGCTGGAGCTTCGTGAGATCGGCTCCCATGCTCGTCAGAACCTGGGCGGCAATCCCCTCGCCTTCGGAGATGAGTCCCAAAAGAATGTGCTCGGTTCCGACATAGTTCACGCCCATGTTCCGGGCCTCACGCATGGCGAGGTCAAGCACCCTCTTCCCCCGAGGGCTCAGCGGCAGATCCACCGGCCTGTTTTTGGGAATGCCTCTCCCCACTACGTCCTCGATGCGTCTACGCACCTCATCGAGTTCAACTCCGAAAGCGTGCAGCACCTGGGCCGCGACTCCTTCTCCCTCCACAAGCAATCCGAGCAGAACATGTTCCGTACCGATGACGTCATGCCCCATGCTCAGTGCCTCGCGGTGGGCCAATTGCACAACCTTTTTCCCACGTTCCGTGAAGAACTGCCACATGGATGGTTTCCTCCTCTGTCCCCGCAATGGCTGCACTTCCTGCGCCATATTCCGCAACCGAACGGTCACTTCGATCCGGGGAACGCTTCCCGCAGACATGTCCAGGATAAACTCCGGGAGCAATTCACCCTCGACCATACGCCGGACGCACTCCCTACAAAAATGATGCTCCCGGACTTCCTTCCCCCGCACTTCGCGGAGATGGATTTCCGCCTCGTTTCCGCCGCAATGTTCGCACAACACAGGACAACTCTCCCCACTTTCAGGCCAAAACGAGACCTCGGATCATCCGCTTGAGTAGTTCCGCCTGCATCACGTCGCGCTTGTAGGGGGACACATCAAAAGGGGTTCGACAAATTTCGTCGAGGTAACGAAGTGAAACTTCGATAAGAAGCCGTTCTCTTGGGGTGAGGAGACCGCGCTCCTGAAGGCTTGTGAGCAACCTTCGGGCGTCCTGCTCGCCGATGGCGTTTCCCACGAGATCGTCCAGATGGGAGATGCGCTCTTCCGCGTTTGCGAAACGGATCTTCATGATGCGGATGTACCCGTGTCCGCCTCTCTGACTCTCCACAAGGTATCCTCGCTCCGGCGTGAACCGGCTGGCGAGAACATAATTGATCTGGCTGGGAACACAACCGAAACGTTCCGCCAGCTCTTTCCGCCTCAAGGACAACTGATGCTCCTGGGCTTCCTCGAACAATTCCCGGATGTAGCTTTCGATGTCGCGCGTCAGACTCGACACAGGAGGCCCTCCTTTGACCATTATTGATTCCGGGCCATTATATCCATATGGTCAAAATACGTCAAGAAACAGCGCCCTCTGCCGGCGCTTCGCTTCCCTCATGCTCAAGGCTTACGCCCCACCTTGTTCTCCGTTCCTGCAAGGAGTCTGCCGATGTTGGCGCGATGGCGGAAGACCGTAAGGAGTCCCAGGGCACCTCCGAGAAACATCGTCGCTGGAGATGTGCCGAAAAGAAACCGTGCTGTTTCGGGGGAGAGCGTTCCTGCCCGGACAAGGGCACTTCCGGCGGCATCAACGAGCCACATGGTCAGAGGCATGGTACAGAGGGAGACCATGGACGCCACGGAGACATACCCGGTTCCTTTCATGAGTGCGAACCAAAGAGCGCCTCCTGCGGGCGCGGCAACAGGGGTGAGAAAGAACACCACGCCGAAGGACGTGGCGACCCCCTTACCTCCCTTGAACCCGAGCCAGACGGGAAAGTTGTGCCCACACACGCCGCAGAAGGCGATGCCCGCAAGCAACCAGGGATCGTGCACTCCTGCGAAACGGGCGGCGACGACGGCCACACCGCCTTTGACCATGTCCAGAAGAGCCACGGCGACAGCCCAGGATTTCCCGAGAACGCGCCCTACATTGGTGGCCCCTATATTTCCGGAGCCGTACGTCCGTATGTCCACTCCCTTCACCATGCGCACCACGAGAAGCCCCGTGGGAACAGATCCGCAGAAGTACCCCGCCAGGAGCCACATCGGATTCATGATATCCCTCCTCTCCGAAGCACCAGCGCATCCGCCGCAACGACGCCCTCCCCCTCCACGCGCACGAAGACCGGATTTACATCAAGTTCGAGGAGATCGGGCTCCGCACAGGCGAACTCGGAGACGATTCGGAGAAGGCTTGCCAGCGCAGCGATATCACGCTTTTTCTGCCCCCTCGCTCCCGCGAGGAGTGGGTAGCCCTTGAGCTGCTCGATCATGTTCAGCGCGGTGGCCTCGTCCACCGGAGCCTTCCGGAGCACGAGATCCCTGAGCACCTCCACGTAGATTCCACCGAGTCCCACCGCAACGATAGGCCCGAAAAGGGGGTCCCGCTTCACGCCCACGAGACATTCGAGCCCCTCCTCGACCATTTCCTGTACGAGGACACCCTGGATGTGTGCATGGGGCGCAAAGGTGCGTGCACGCTCCAGGAGCCTTCCGTAGGCATTCCGGAGTTCTTCCTCGCTGTGTAGATGAAGGGCGACCACCCCGGCTTCGGTTTTGTGAAGAATATCGCCTGACATGACCTTGAGCGCAACGGGATACCCCATGGTTTCCGCGGCATCTCTGGCTTCGCTCAGGGACGCGCAGAGCACCTCTCTCGTGATGGGAACCCCGTAGGTTTTCAGGAGCCTCTTGGCATCGTACTCGGTGAGCGTTCCGGAGAACGAGGGCAGGAGAGGCAAGGGGCATGCGCTTTCTCCTGCCCCGTCAGGATTATTCTCCAGGAAAATCTTTCCCGGCACGGTACTTTCCCATTTGGCCAACGCAGCCAGGGAACGAACGCATTCCCGGGGACTCTGAAAGAGTGGAACACCCTGTTCGCGGAGAAACTCCCGGAAGGGGCCACCGTGCGCCTCGTCGATGAGCCAGCAGCACGCGAGAGGTTTGGTGCTCTTTCTCCAGGCTTCTGCGAGGCTTCGGGCCATGCTCCATCCTGCCTCGCCCGTGATCATGGAGTGCACGGAGACGACCATGTCCACCTCCGGGGAATCGAGGACGGCCCGCAGACATTTTGGGAATCCCTCGGGATCGTTGATGACCTGAGCTGTCATGTCCACAGGATTGAGCGAGGAGCCGAAGGGGGGGATGTGGCGTCGCACCTCCTCTTGGGTCGTTCCGGAGAGAGGGGGTACGACAAGCCCCATGTCGTCGCAGCGATCCGCAGTAACGATTCCGGCGCCTCCGGAGGTAGTGAGAATGGCCACCCTGTTTCCATTCGGGCGCTGGGGCGCGTTGAAAGCGAGCCCCAGATTCACGATATCCTCTGCGTCCTCCATGGAAATGATGCTGTATTGCCGAAACACCGCGTCCCATACCGCATCGTCCCCGGTCAGCGCCGCCGTGTGGCTCCGCACCGCAGCCCTGGACGAAGGACTTTTTCCCACCTTGAGAACCCCCACGGGAACGTGCCGCTCGTGCGCTTCCCGGATCATGCGAAGGAAGCGCTCGCCATCGTTCACTCCCTCCAGATACATGAGGAGCAGTCGCACCTCGGGATCCTGCAGGACATAGCACCCCACGTCGATGGCGTCGAGATCGGCCTGATTTCCCGTTGTGACCACGTAACGGAACCGGACACCTCGGTCATTCCCCATGGCAAAAGTTGCGAAGCCGAAGGCCCCGCTTTGGGAAACGTAGGCCACATGCCCCGGGAGTATGCACCCGCCTTCCAAAGATGCAGAAAAGGAAAGAGGAACCCTGGACACGAGATTCACCATGCCCTGACAGTTCGGTCCCAGGATACGCACTCCGCCCTCACGGGCGATGGCAAGGATCCGCTCCTGAGCACCACGGTCCTCGCTTTCGGCGAATCCGGAACTGAAAATGACGGCGAAGGGAACACGCCGTGCGGCACAACTTTCCATCACCGAGGGAACCAGCGACGCCCGGACTCCGACAAGCACCACATCCGGGGTCTCCGGAAGAGAGGCCACATCGGGGTAGCATGGGTACTCCGCCACCGTTCGATATTTCGGATTGACAGGGAAAACATGCCCGGGAAAACCGAACTCTCTCAGAAGTTTGAGGGGTCTTCCCGAAATGGTGTCCGACGCGGGAGACGCCCCGACCACAGCCACGGAACGCGGAACGAAGAGTTTTTCGAGTTGCGGCATAGTCTCTCTCATATTCGCACCTCGCCTGTACAGTTCAATTGTGCCGAGACACCATTCGCACCGCCAACGCACGTCGCCAGAGCGCAGGGATCGCACAGCGCGTTATGCCCATCACCCAGTCGGCGGAGCCTCCTCCCTTTGCCATCACGCTCTCGTCCCGTATCAGTTCGCGGCAATCGACGGGACACGCACTTCCCCGGGCAAGAACAAAAGGAAAGGGAACCTCGCTCCCCGAAGGAAGCAGCGCAAGAACGAGACTGTCCGGACGCTCCGTCACCAAACGCTTCACGGGCGCAGTGGCGAGATCCCTTGGAAGTGCGGGAACAGTGGCATGACAGAAGGGAATTCCCTGAAGCGGCTCCTCTTCCCAGGGAAAATCCAGATAGGGTTTGACTTTGTCGAGCACCTTCGCCAAAGTTCCCCGTTCCTCCTGGACTCTGTCATACACCTTCTCAATTTCACCGACAGGACAACCGATCCGACGGGAGAGTCTCCGAAGAACCTTTCCGCACTCGGCCAGTCTGGACTCTCCGTGAACGGTGAAGGTAAACTCCCATTCGGGCACACTTCCTCCGTATCCGGTGACAAAGAGCCGCCCCACCTGATCCGTGCGCTCCACGTGCGTACCCGAACAGGCAATGACGTCCACATCAGGGATGGAGACGACCCGGATACGATCATCCTCCAGCCGATCCCAGTTCGCCTTGAGTCTCGGAAGAGAACGGGCCTCCTCCCTCGTCAGTTCGGAAATTTCGACGGCAAGTCCCGACGCGACAAGCCCATTCGCCCGTTCCTCCGCCGCAAAGAGCATCTCCCAGTCCACAATCCCGTCGTAGCGCACATAGACGGTGGACTCTTCCTCACCGATGGCGACTTTGTAGATTTGAAGCCCCTCCCGGGAATCCTCGAGCACTCTGGAAAGGAGATGTTCCCCCGTGTGCATTCTCGAAAGGAGATGCCGTCGCTCCATGTCGATTTCGGTTTCAACGGACATTCCTTCCCGCGGGATTCCCGCTTCGACACACACAGGGGCGACGAGAAGTCCGTTCTCGCGGTGGCAATCGACAACGCGAGCGAGAAAATCCTCCCCCCGAAGCGCCCCGGAATCTCCCGGCTGTCCGCCTCCGGAAGGTCGAAACGGGGCTCCTTCGAGGACAAGAACTGCTTTCTCCTTGCGTATCTCACGCACCGCAATAACACGTGCGGTTTTTCCGGAAGTCGCCGGGTTTCCGCGCTCCATAAAAACCCCTCCCCACATTCGGACGATTCGTAAAAAAAAACGAGGGAGAGAAGATTCTCACCCTCGATATACACCTTTGCGTTCCTCCTCCCGGAGGCAGGTTACTCTGCGCCTTTGATCCGATCCGTAGCACCCTTGATACCGAGCTGCACGAGGTCTTTCTTCTGCAGCACATCCCATTTGGCGTTGAGAACCAAAAGGAAGAACAAGGAATAGGTATCGATTCTCCATTGAGGGATTTCTTTCTCGAAGGAACGAAAAATCGTGCGCAGGTGTTGCCGTCCGATTCCGCCGTCTTCCATCTCTCCCAGAAAGGCTTCAAAATCCTCCATGGAAGCGATGTCCGCCGCCGAAAGGATCGCGACGAGGTTTTCCAGACTTTTTCCCTCGTATTCCTCGGAGCGCGCACTTACCGGATAACCGATTTCCGCAGCGGCGGCAGTCCATTCCCGAAGCTTCTGCGCATGGGTCTCAAAATAAAGCCGAAGCGTCTGTACGGAAATTCCATCCCCTCCGGAACGACTCTGCGTGAACCGGGGAGAAGCTCCGGTACCGTGGGACGTTTCTCCCCCCACCCCTCCGGAAGGTTTCGGCCCTTTGGGAGGCTGGGACAGGCCTGCGCCTCCCGAATCGGGAGGAAGAGGTCCCTGGCGAACGAAATCCCACACGGAGAGAAAACCTTCGTCGGCCTCTTCGAGAAGGGCACTCATGCGGAGCAGTTTACGTTTCAGCAGGCTCTTCGATTGAACGACCTCATCGTAAGGAAGTTTTTTCGTGATGGCAGACCAGGCATTCTGGAGAATCGTCCGGATCTGGATCTCCGCCTTCATCTCTCCGTAACGGCGCCATTCCCGCAGTGTCGCCCGATGCGGAGCGAGGGACACCGCATAGTGAATCGATCGGTATCCGTAGGCATCGGGATCCTGGAGGGCATCGTAGGGAACGGAGAAGTCCTTGTGGACGGTGAATTCCTCCTCCACCATGCGAGCGATCTTCTCCAGGTCCTCCGCGAAATACAAGACCACCCGGACACCGGAGAGGTCGTACATTTCGTTGACGGGATCCCGAAAAGACGCCGAAGGGTTCGCAATGCGCTGCATGAATCTCTCGATGCTCTTGGTTCGGCTCTCCACATGAAACAGTTCGATCCCCACCTGTTCCAGGAGATCCTGTACAAGATGCTCCAATCGCTCGGTAAAACCCTGGTAGAGGCTGTGCTCTCGAATATAGAGATCTTTCCATTCCTCGACGCTTCGGACATCCATGCACGAATCACCACCCGTGATCGAGTTTGGCCCTCCATTCCTCCATGACCCCACGCACACCCCACCAAGAGGTAAGTGTACCCAAAAATGCGCGCACCATCAACTGGGCGTAAATATCCGCCGGCGCCCGCGAAACCTCGAAAGAAGTTTGCTTCAGCGGGACAGTCCGGAAAGAGCGCGCTTCGCCTGGTCATTTTCGGGGTCGAAGAGAAGAGCGTTTTTGTATGCTTCCAGCGCCAGAGCTTTCTGTCCCTTTCGGAGTGCCGCGTGCCCCAGAAGGGTATAGGCGGTGCTGTCGAAAGGATCGATTCTCAGCGCTTCCTCAAGTTGTTCCATCGCGGAATCGACCATGCCCCTGCGAAGAAGGGCGTGCCCGAGGAGGACACGGGAAAATCCGTCTTCCCGCGTAACTCCGACGACGGGAGCAATACGGTTCGCGGGGTTCGCTCTCCCGCGCCCCACATACGAAGAAGCCACCGCGGCGTTTCCGTAGAGCGCTCTCATTTGCGGAGCAAGGCGAATGGCCCGCTGCAGCATCTCCGAAAAAGGTTCCTCGGGAAGACTTTCCCGAGGCAAGGAGAGGTGCCAGAGACCGGAGGATCCGGCAGAAGAGACGCCCGCTCCCGCCGGGGACGGAAGCCAGAAGGGAATTCCCTGAGGGAGGGGCTCCCCCCCTTCCATCATCATCGCATTTTCTCCGAGGGAAGATCCGCTCGACTCCCACAGGGTCCCCATCTCCCGATATTCCATCGGGCGAGCGGCTTCAGGCTGACGCAGAGAACTCTCGAAAGCGCGAAGCGCTTGGTCGAATTCCCCCCTACGGAAACGGAGATATCCCTCGTTCTCCAGGAGAACCACATTCTCCGGCGCCTTGTTTCGAGCCGAAAGCAGAACCTGCAACGCCTCGTCATACCGCCCGAGTTTAGCATAGGACCACGCGAGGCTGTTCAGCACGTCCGTCCGTTCCGGGCTTTTCCGAAGCACGTAGGAATATTCCCCCGCGGCCTCTCCATACATACCAAGATCACTCAACGCCTCGGCGAAGCGAAAGCGGAGATCCGGCTCTTCCGGAACCAGCAACACCGCCTCTCGCAACTGAACAGCTCCCTCGTACGCCCGTCCGGAAGCGACGAGGTTTTTCCCCTTTTCGGCCAACACCGCCGCTTCTCTTCGCTTCCGCTGAGCTTCGAGACGAGAGCGCACTCCGGAGAGAAGCCGCCGGGCTTCGGTATCTCTGTCGGGAGCCGTTCGGATCGCCTCGACAAGAATGTTCTCCGCCTCCTGCAGTAAACCGGAAGCAGCGAGCACCCTTCCCAGCCCGGTCAAAATCTCCCCGTGCTCAATGCCGGATTCCGTCCCGGCCTCTCTCGAAAGAGCAAGAGCAGCTCGATAGGTCTTCACTGCATCCCGGGAACGACCCTGGCGTTCTTCCTCTCCGGCTTTCCGGAGCAACTGTTCCACCCGTCGCTTCCTTTCGGCCTTTTCCAGAGCTTTCCGAGCCGTCTCCACGCGCCGGGCTATCTCCCGATCTCCCGGCGCGGATTTCAGTGCCCGTTCATACGCATGTAAAGCCTCCGCCTCTTTTCCAGCGGCAGAGAACAACTCCCCCTGGCGGACGAAAAGAAGCGGGTCCGAGCGCCCTTCCGCGACCTCTCCGTAAAGGGTGGCCGCTTGAAGGTTCTCCCCGGCGGCAGCCAAGGCATCGGCTCGCCCGAGCTTCTCCCGGAGAACCAGCTCTTTCTTCTGTGCCTCTTCCGATGCGCTTCTCGCGGTCAGACATCGTTCAAGTGCCGCCCTTGCCTCCATGTCACCCGAAGAAAGAGAGAGCAGCTCTTCATAGACACGAACAGCCTCGTCCAGCCTCCCCAGAGCCGCATAGGAATCCCCCAGTCCCCTCAGAGAGGGAAGATGTCCAGCATCAAGAGCGAGAGCCCGGCGAAACGCCACAGAAGCTTCCTCGTGTCTGCCCTGATCCTGTAGTGACTTTCCCTCTGCCAGAAGTGCCTTCGTCTCTTCGGTGACGTGGCGTTCCCGCTCCAGGGAAACCAAACGCTCCTCCTCTTTTCGAGCCTCATCCAAGGCGGAAAGCAGTCGGGAATCATCGGGGTTCAAAGCCAATGCCCGTTCGTAAAGGACGACGGCCTTCGCCGGTTCCTCCGAACGACGGTACACATCTGCGAGCATAGCGAGAATCGCGAGATCCTCCTGATCGGTTTCGAGCGTTTTTTCCAGAACGCTTTTCGCCTCCTCGTCGCGCCCCAGACGCAAAAGCGCGGCACCCAATCCCTTCTGCGCATCGGGAAGAACCGCAACCCTGGAGAGAGCTTTCTCGAAAGCAT